>CAZFZD010000001.1:0-3932 GCA_964522895.1 Candidatus Woesearchaeota archaeon
AGTATTAAAAAATCCTTCAAACATTTTAATAGAAAAGAAAAAGTAGGTTTAAAAACTTTATGATTATGTTTATAAATGCTTAAACATGCTCAATCTTATGCAAATTTTAAGAAGATACGCGCAACTGCAGGCAAAAACGCCAAGGCTAAGGCTAAGGCCCTGCATACGCCTCAATACAGCAAAAATCACCCCTAAGGCTCTTGTTTCAAGGCTAAAAGAAAAAGGCGTTATCCTTGAAAAGATTCCATTTCTAGAGAACGGCTATTATGTTATAAAAAGTAAGGTTTCAGTATCAGCATTGCCCGAGCATCTGCTGGGATATTATTATATCCAGGAGGCAGCTTCACAGGTTCCAGTTGAATTATTAGATATATCAAAACAAGACATAGTGTTGGATTGCTGTGCGGCCCCAGGATCAAAGACAACACAGATTGCAGAAAAGGCCAAGGCAGTTGTCGCATTAGAACCCAATAGCAAGAGAAGGGTTTCCTTGTTGAACAATATTGAGAGACTTGGCTTTGATAATGTCATAGTTTGTAATCAGGATGCAAAAAGTTTCAATGACATGAAATTTGACAAGATTCTCGCTGATGTGCCTTGTTCTGGAAATTATGTGCTGGAGAAAGACTGGTTTAAGAAGCAGACAGAAGTAAATTTCAAGAACCGGTCAGAGCTTCAGAAAGAGATACTGAAGAACATGATTCCGTTATTGAACAAGAACGGAACTTTAGTTTACAGCACCTGCTCCTTGGAACCTGAAGAGAACGAGTTTGTCATGGATTGGGCCCTGGAAAATTTTGATGTAAAGTTGCAGAAGATAAAATGTATTGGTGATAACGGCATAGTAAATCCTTTCGGACATAGGCTTAATAATGAGGTGCAGAAAGCAAGAAGGCTTTGGCCTTACAAGACTAAGACACAGGGCTTTTTTGTCGCAAAGCTGGTGAAAGCATGATACAAGAATTCATTTCAAGGTTTACAGAAAAGAAGATAGAGTATGTTAAGGTTGGCAGCAAGTATTATCTTAAGAATGATTTCCTGTTTAATTTATCAAAAGACTTAACAAATGTTGAAAGCGTTTCATTGTTCCTTGGCGAAGACATTGAGGACAAGTTCAAGCCATCCCTGGCATTGTTGGAAATTCTTGCAAAAGTTTCTGAAGAGAAAGTTTTTGTCACAGATATAGGCCAGATAGATTTCATATATGGCAGGAAAAAGTTAAGCGAGAGGCACATAAGTTCCATGCGTGGAAAGGGCAGCAGGAAGCTTGTCCAGAACGAGCATGATGAGAATTTAGGCTATTGCAAGGTTATTGATAAGGACAAGATAAAAAATCTTCTTGACAGAGGAGATTATTTACGAAGGGAAAAGAATCAGAAGCGGGCATAGACTATGCCATTGTTGCCTTCTTTTTGTTTAGTTTCTTTAATCTTAGTGACTTCTTTCTCAAGATTCTTTTCTTTCTTTTTATTATATTTCTCCATGTCAAAAGCATAATTCATTCCGGGCAATGCTTTTGCATACCAAGGATTTTTGGTTATTATGTTCAAGCCTCCGAACTGCCATAATTTGTAGCCTCTTCTGCTAAAGTTTAGCCCTCCGGTCTGGCTGCCTTCTGCTTTAATCATGCACAGATTTAGGCCACCATATTGCGCTCCGTCATCAAGGTGCAGGCAGTAATTTAAGGGACCAAGTTGCGTATCGGCTTCTCCTGCAGCATTAAATCCCAGAAGCGTCATTTGAATGGCATCAGTGCAATCCAGGCCAGTGTTTATCAAATTAGCCTGATATCCTCTGAATTCGTCAGCTCCTCCTATTGCCCCAAGCTGCAATAGGGCGCCCGATTTAGCAAAATTTACGATACTGAACTGTATCCCTGCTAGGTTCTCGGCATTAGCAGTAACGCCAGTCTGTATTCCAAAATAATCCTTTTTTACATTTTTGAAAGAAAAACTGAAATCGAATTCCAAGGCTCTACTAATTTTTTTTGTTAACGACATCATATCACCTATAGATGGAATAATCTAAGAAAATATAAGCTTTTGGATTATTTCCCCATGAATTTCCTTAATGAAGGGTGCATGTCCATCATGTGCTGTTTTGCAATCTCTTCATAGAACTTGTAGATTATCATTACAGCCAAGAGTATTCCCGTACCTCTGCTCAATGCTCCTAATAGGTCAGCAGATGCTGCAAGGAACCCAACTAATGCTCCACCCAGAATTGTCAATGGTGTTATATATCTTTTCAGGATATGTTCAAGGATCCTTTCATCCCTTCTGAAACCCGGAATCTGCAGTCCGGAATTCATTATCTGTTTTGCCTGGCTTCTTGCGTCCATTCCAGAAGTCTGCACCCAAAAGTATGCGAAAAGCACAGAACCCAGGACCATTATCAATGCATAAACGCCCGCATGACCGATATCAATCCATTTCAATGAGCCTGTTATGGCCCCTTCGACTATATTGGGATTTGAAAGCCAAGCCACTAAGCCTGTTGCCGGCATGTTGCCGCTGAAAGTGCCTAATATCGGATGGCCCCAATTTTGCAGCAATCTGGCCCATAACTGTATGTTTGCCATCAGAGCTGCCACTAGGATAACAGGTATATTGGAAGTGTAGATGAAATTTAGCGGCCACCTTATTCCGTGGCCCCTTACCCGTCCGAAGGACAGCGGAATCTCTATTTTCATCGCCTGCCCGTACACAGACAATGCAAACACCACTATGGTCGCGACTATCGAGCTAAATGCAAGCGCTGCACCGATAGGGTTCCTGCTAAGCAATGACTGGAAGAAAACCCAGACCTTACCTACAGGAGGCTGCATTGTTCCGAAAGCCAATGTACCTGCAGTTGTCAAAGGTGAGAATGCCCTTATGAAGATCTCTGCAGACACTCCTGCTGCTATGAAAAGGCTTATGCCTGAGCCGAAGCCCCATTTGTTAACGACTTCGTCCATATACATTATTAACAGCCCACCTACAATGATTTGGCCCATAAGTACGAACTGCATAACCTTGTACTGTGCAGGGGCCAATGAGGCTGCAGGTGCAAGACCGCCCATGTAGACGTATATTGCTCCTTCAAATACTATGAAAAATATGCTTAAGAGCTTTTGTACTGCCTGAAACTTCCTTTTTCCGTCAGGGCTCGAAAGGTCAAATTTTAAGATTCCAGAACCGTTAAGTAACTGTAATACTATCGAGGATGTTACCAATGGCCCTATACCAAGCGATATTAGTGAACCGAATGAAGCTCCTAAAATGATAGAAAGCTGTTCGAACTGCTGCAGCGCATTAACTCCTAAACCATATAATGGGATAAGCCCCAATAGAAAATATAAGACTAAAACTAAACCTGTCCACTTTAATTTTTGCTTGAAAGAAAGCCTCTTCTGCAATGGGCCCTTTATTTCGGGCAGGTTCATCATTATGTTTTTGAGTCCCATTAATATCCCCTAGTTCCTTCAGATTTTAAATGTTTCGTGTGCAATAATAAGTTTTACCACGGCCAAATGCATTTCTCCTCAAACAAAAGCTTAAGCTTTTTCTTCAGCTTTTTTAACAGTTTCCTCGACCGGCTTTTCCTCAGTCTCGACAGAACCGCCAGCCTTCTGGACTTTTTCAATAGCTTTTTTTGAAGCAGATTTTGCTTTAATCATCACCTTTTTTGTAAGATTGCCTGTAGCCAACAGTTTGTCTTTTTTCATGTCAGCCAGGTTGAGTGAGAATGAATTTCCTTCTTTCTTTATGATGCCTTGTGCGAGAAGATTTTCAAAATTGTCATTAATATAGCTTAGGTTTACGCTTTTTATCTTGCTGCACACCTTTCCAGGCCTTCTGAATCCATATTTTCCAAGGTACTTTGAACCGAACATGTTCACTATGGAAGGCTTTTTCGTATGTGCTCTTTTTCCAGTACCAGCCATACCT
>CAZFZD010000001.1:3942-7777 GCA_964522895.1 Candidatus Woesearchaeota archaeon
ATACCTCTTCCGCCCCGGTTTCCTGCGCCTCTCCTTTTTTTCATAGAGCCGCAACCGTGCGTTTTGCTTCCACGATACCTGCTAAGCTTTTTTCTTTTATTTATCATAACATCCTCTCTATAAGTTCGTTGATTTTTTCTTTTCTGTAACCAAGAACGCCGCCCAAGCTGAACGGCTTTTTAGTGCCTTTTCTTTCATAGCCCTTTACTGGAGGGCATAGTTTGAAAAATGGCTTAAGTCCAGGAACATCATTGAGTTCCTTCTTGAATGCGAAAAACTCTTCACAAAACTTGTCGAATGTAAGTTTGGTCTTTTCCTTGAGATAATCTTCTGTTAATGGCTTTTTTGCAGGCAGTCTGCCTCGCTTTTCCAGCATCTTCTTGAAAGTTTCAGGACTGACTTCGCCCCATGTGACAAGATCTTTCACCCTTTTCAGCATTCCCATGAATGTAGGAGTATTCGGCACAACTACGCAGGTATGTTTCTTATAGAGCCTCAGCATCTTCAGAGTATCCTTTACCTTGCCCTGAAGATTTGTTGCACCATGTATCCTGATAATTGCTATTCTTTTTTGTTCCATTTTACTCCTTGTTTCCTGCGATGATTCCTATCTTTTCAATATTTGCTTCCCTGACTTTCATGCTTGCAAGCTGTTTCAATGCAGCGAAACATGCCTTGATCAGGTTCATTCTTGAAGCGGTCTTTCCGCGTGCTTTGGAATATGCGTCTTTGACACCAGCAAGCCTTAATAGCTTTTGGCATTCTTTTTGGATGCATCGGCCTGTACCTTTAGGTGCAGGGCTTATCCTGACATCCAATGAGCCGCACTTTCCTCTAACTTCAAATGGTATTGTGTGTGGTTCTCTGCAACCGCATGCCCATGAACCGCAGCCACGTTTAATTTTGATTATGTTAAGCTTTGCCTGTTTTATTGCTTTTTCTTTTGCTGGCATTGTTTCCTTTGCCTTTCCTATACCTACTCCTACATGGCCGTCCTGGTCTCCTACTACTGCCATTGTAGTGAATGAAGGCTTGTTCCCTTCTTTGGTCTTTTTTTGGGTGGTTTTCCAGATTGTCCTTTTACCACCGCCGAACTTACCTTTTGATTGTCCTAATTCAAGCAATTCTGATTCTAAGTTAGGCACCAATGCATCAACAATTTCAGGTTCGAGTATTCTTTGACCCGCATCAAGTATTTTATCTATGTTTTCAATCTCTCCGGACTTGACCTTTCTTCCAAGTGCTGTCTTAGGGCTCCAGCTATCCTTATTGAAACCTCTGTCTTTCCTGATTCCGGTCTCTTCCACGTTTTTTTTCTTGATTTGTTCTGACATTATTTTTTGCCTCCAAGGATATTGGCTTTTGCCTTTTCGAATGTGTCAGCACCTTTTTTCAAGTGCTCTCCCTTAATCCTAGCTTCAGTTGGGAAATGTATTTCGCTGTGCGGAACTTTCAAGCCTGCATCCAATGCTCCTTTCAGGGCAGCATAAATCAGGCATCCTTTCTTTGAAACATAAAGTCCTGAATCCAAAACAGCTTCTTTAATCCCTTTTTCCTTTGCTTTGATTCCGCAAAGCAATCCTACAAGGTATGCTGCGCTTAGGTTCCTGCCATAGCCTTTCCAACCGAGTTTAGGCAGTTCTTTGCTTGTTGCACTGATTAAAGTAAGATCTCCTTTCTCTTTCGC
The DNA here is from genome assembly GCA_964522895.1 of Candidatus Woesearchaeota archaeon. Taxonomy (GTDB): domain Archaea; phylum Nanobdellota; class Nanobdellia; order SCGC-AAA011-G17; family GW2011-AR17; genus JAHIMK01. Next base: position 5,630 of record CAZFZD010000001.1, read on the forward strand.
TTCTATGATTTGCATTGACAGGTTCTTCAGGCTTCTTCTGAAAACCAACCTTGGTTTTTTTGACTTCAATAGAGTAAGCCTTTTACCATAATCGGTCTTTCCCTGCTTTTTCCTTTTGTATGTTACTAATATTCTTCTGCTTGCCATTTTATTTCTTCTTCTTGAACAGTTCACGTTCAACCAAGTAGAGCTTTATATGTCTTACGCTCCTGAAAAATCCGCTCTTTGCCTTTTTGTAGACTTCTCTGTAAGTGCTTGTATCAAGAAGGTCTTTTTTCTTGAGCTCTTTCAGGAATACTCTTTGAGGCCTTATCTTTGCCATCCATCTTTCTTTCTTTGACAGCCTTGCCGTCATTTTACCCTTTCTTGATCCTTGTCCTTTTCTTCTACCTTTTTTCTTCTGTTCCTTATTCTTCCTTATCCTTGATCTTGAATTGCTCACTACCGGTTTTACCTGGATTGCGTATTCATTGATTAGTTTTCTGATATCAGCTTTGGTGATAGCTTCCTTGATGTCTGGCAGTCTATCTGGATCAAAGTATACCCTGTCCTTACCGACCTTAAGCACATCTGCCGCTATCCTTCTTTTTGTTGCTAAATTCATTTTTACTCTTGTTTTTCAAGCATTTTTCTTTGCTCTTCTTTTTCTTCCTTTTTCTTTTCTTCGTCAGGTTTTTCTTCAGCTTCCTTCTTCTTTTTCTCTTCCTCAGCTTTCTTCAGCCTTTCCTCTTTTTCTTTCTTCTTCTTTTCTTCTCTTGTTTGTTTTGCTTCCTTCTTTTTCTTGGCTTCTTCTTCAGCTTTCTTGAGGAATTCTTCTGGGTTGATTATGTTTAATATCTTAATCTTCAATTCAAGCAGTTTTTTGATTATTTCAAGCTTTTTCTTCTTGCCTACATTTGCAACGATTGCTGCATCAGTTTTTGCATCAAGAGCCTGAAGGTCTGAAACGTTTTTCACGCGCATAATGTTGAGTCCGGTTTGATCCATACCTCTTAGGCTTTTTGGGGTTCTGAATCCCACGCAAGGAGATTTTCTTTTACTTGCGTGTTTCCTTCGCATTTTGGATTGAATTCCCTTAGGCTTTCTCCACTTGTCAGCAAGTTTGACTCTCAAATGGGCTTCCTGTCTGAGAAAAACTGGCTTTCTCTTTTTTGCCTTCTTTTTCAGTATTAGTAAATCTTCTTTGGTCATTGTTCTCCAACCTTCTTTCCTGCTTTTTCTACAATCCAAATTCCGTCCTGGAAGACTCTCCTATCCCTGTTCTTTATGATGGCTGATTTTTCAATATTTGCTGCAGTCTGTCCCACAGATTCAATATTAGATCCTGAAACTATAACTTCATCTCCCTTAATATCCACTTTTACATCAGGAAGGATTAGCGCCTTTCTAGGAATCTTTTCTCCAAAATAATTTTTTACGACCACATGCTTGCCTTCAACATTGACATTCATAGGGAAGTGGCCTGAACAAATCTTCAGTTTATATACAAAAGGTTCTTGTACGCCTTTTATCATGTTTTTCAGGTGTGAATTGAAAGTGTTAATGAACATCTTCTGCCTTTTTGAAAAGCTTCTTGGTTTTATGAAAAGTTTGTTGTCTTTTACTTCTGCAAAGATTTTAGGGTCAGATATCTCTTTAGAAAGCTCTCCCAATGGGCCTTTGATGGCCACTATTTTCCCAGCTACTTCTACTGTAACTCCTTCTGGGATTTCAATTTCCTTGATGAGCTTTCTTTCTTCTATCATTTTTAATATACGTAAGCAATCAGCTTACCTCCGATGCCTTTTTCCTTTGCTTCTTCAAGAGTCATAATGCCTTGTGAAGTTGAAACTATAATCAGGCCAAAATTTTTAGCAGGAAGATATCTTTTCTCATACTTTTCAGATCCTGCCTTGTCAATACTGAACCTTGGCTTTATTACGCCGCACTTGTTGATTGCTCCAATAAGATTTATCTTGAAAGAGTTTCCACGTCCGTCTTCAATAATCTCAAAGCCTCCGATATAATGACGCTCTTGCATTATTTCTAGGATTGCCTTGGCCATTTTAGAGTAGGGGCTTACCATTACTTCAGTCCTTCCAATCTTTTCAGCATTTAGAATGTTTGACATTCCGTTTGCTAGTGTATCATTCATTGCCATTTTTTATT
>CAZFZD010000001.1:7787-25395 GCA_964522895.1 Candidatus Woesearchaeota archaeon
ATGTCTCAATATTCTTCACCTTTTTTATCCATATTTTTTGAATCCTAATTTTTTAGCATTATCTCTGAAACATTGCCTGCAGATATTTAGGCCGTAAGCTTGAATGTTTCCTCCGATTCTTCCGCAGATTTTGCAAGGGTTGCGGTTTATTCCAGTAGTCCTTTTCTTCGGAGCATTGAACTTTTTGAATTTCTTTAGCTTTTCAGGCTTCCCCTTCAGTTGTTTGAACATCTTCTTGTGATTTCCGGCAGTCATTATTCAGTTTCCTCCTCTTCAATGAACTTTACATTGTAATTATCTTTCAGGAACTGCACAGTATCTTCCTTTGTAATCCTGTGCTTCTTTGCAATTTTTTTTGGCTTGATTTTTCTTAACTTTACCCTGTTACCAGGCCTTGATACAGTGACAGCAACTTCAAAACCCAATATTCCCAGGTCCATATCATATTTCATTCCAGGAACATCAAGATATTCCTTTATTCCAAATCCGAAATTGCCTTCCTTGTCAATTTTTCTTTTTGATAATCTTAAATCTATTGCTTCAAGCAGTCTCTTGAGGAGTTCTTCAGCATCTTTGCCCCTTACTGTTACTTTAGCGCCTATTGAAAGGCCAGGCCTTACTCCCCATGTAGGAATTCTTTTTTGGCTTTTTGTTTCAACAGGTTTTTTATTAGTAAGCAGATTAAGCAATTTTAAGGCCTTTTCAAGATCTGGACCAGGCTTTCCGACTCCCATGTTCAATGTTAATTTCTCTATCCTGATTTGTTTCATTACATTACTCATTTTCTTCAATCTTTATTGCTGATTTTGTTTTTCCTACAACAAAAGCATAAGCTTTTCTTGTCTCTACTGTTTTGCCCTTGTGCTTGAATAGTATGTTCGCAGGTGTTACTCCAGCAAATTCTTTAATGCTTTCAACAATGCCCAAGGAACCTGCCTTGTTTCCTTTGACCATATAGACTGCAGCGCCTTTCTTCATTGGAAGATGCTCTTTTATTGCATGCTTTTCAAGATCTATAAGCACTGAATCTCCTACTTTGTAATCTGCCTTATCCTTTAATATTATGTTTGAACCGTCGTCAAGATTAAGCTGCACTTTTTTGCCTTTTAGCACTCGTTTGCCGATAATTTTAGCCGGCCTGATGCTGTTTTCCTTTGCATCAATCTCTTCAAGCTTGAATCTTCCCTGCTTGTTAAGCAAAACCCTGAATTGTGTTTTGAGCTTAGGGAATTCTATGACATCCATGAGCCCAATTGAAGATTTGAAATCTCTTGCAGCTTTCTTGTTTACTAGCACATTTTTATTGTTTATAACTCTCCTGGCTTCTTTTGCATTCTTGACATACTTTAGCATGTCTCTCATTGCAATAAGCAAAGGCAGGGTTTCTGTCATTTTTCTTGATGTTTTGCTTTTGATTATGAATTTTCCGCCCTTACGGCTAAGGGGCCATACTTTTGGCATTGATAACCTTGATAAATGTTGTTTAACCATTTTATTCCTTACTCTCCTTGACTGGCTTTTTTTCAACTGTCTTGCCTTTCCTTTCTAATAATTCTTTCCTTTTCTTGTCATCCAAGTAAAGTTCAGTAATCATTAGGTTTGAGGGTTGCAACGGATATGGCGCCTTGGTGCCTTCTTTCCTTATATTTTCAATGCCTTCCACATCAATTCTTTGTTTTTTTAGATTAACCTTCATAACTTTTCCGGTTTTTCCTTTGAATTGACCCCTGAGCACTTTCACCTTGTCTTCTTTTCTTACGCCTGTGCTCCTTTTACCATATTTCTTCCTTAAATCTGGTGACAGATGCACATTCACGAGTTTCTGTTGAATATGAAGGGGAGCGTTGTATCTATATTTTCTTTGCTTCCTCATATCCTTGCTTCCTTTCCAGTTGCTTGCCCATTCAGTCATTTTATACCACTATCTTTGCGATTTTAGCTATTGCAGGCCATCTTTCTGTAGCTTCCTTTGCAATAGCGCCTTTGAAGATTGTCCCTTTCGGATTTCCCTTGTCGTCCTTTAGAACGACTGCAGAATTGTCTGCAAATTTCACCCTTTGGCCATCTGGCCGTCTGTATTCTTGCTTTTGCCTTACAATCACTGCAAGGACTTTCTGGTGCCTCATATCTGGTTTTCCTTTGACAACGCTTGCCGTGACCATATCCCCTACACCAGCTGAACTTATCCTTCTTTTTACAGTTTTATGCCCCTTGACACTAATAACTTGGATTATCTTAGCTCCCGAATTATCACAAGTTTCTACTTTCGCCCCGAGAGGCAATGCTCTTGTCATTGACGCACTAACTGCTTTCATCTTGATTCTCCAATTTTTCGACTATTATAAAATTTTTTGTCTTGCTCAAAGGCTTGCACTCCATAATTCTTACTTTGTCGCCTGCCTTTGCACCAATACATTCTGGATTATGTGCCTTTATTCTGCTTTTTTTAACTTCAAACCTTTCATATTTAGGCAACAAAACATATCTCAGCCATTCAACTCTTGCAGTATTATTTAGGTCAGTGCCGAGTACAATACCTTTGAAGCTTCTACCTCTAAGCTTAGTATTGCCATGGTAAGGGCACTTTTTATCCTTGCATTCTTTTTTAGGCGCTTTCACATCTAATCCGATGTTTTTTGCCTTTTTTTGTTTTGTTTCCTTTTTCATTTTTTTATCCTGTCTTCCGGCCGTTTAACAAGTGCTTTCCCGTCAACCTGTACTGTCTTTCCGCCAATCTTGGCCTGGAAAACAATGGCTGACTTCAGCAATGTTTTTTCTTCGCCGTTTTGTTTGATTGTGAATGTGTTTTTCGATTCGTCAATGATTTCGCCTTCTTTTCCAACAAGGCTTTTGTTTTCGGAATCCACTATTTTTATCTCAAGTCCGATGAGTTCGTGCTTTTTAATGTTTTTCGCATGGATCATTGTCCCTTGATTTTGATTGCAGTCGGTGAAAATCCAAACTCAATAAGGAATTCTTTGGCCCTTTGAGCATGTTTCCCTTGCAATTCAATGTTTCCGTCTTTGACCGTGCCCCCGCATGCAAGTTTTGTCTTCAGCTTTTTTATAACATCTTTCATATTGATGTTCTTGTCGTTTATGCCTTCAATCACAGTTGACAATTTGCCAAATTTTCTTTTGACCAATTTGATTGTGATTTGTTGCTCTTCCTTTGCGATTGTTTCACAAACGCAAAGCTCTTTTGGCAATCCACATTTGGTGCATACTTCGCTCATTGCTTTTTCCTTTCCTCCTGGTTTTCCTTGGCAGGCTTCTTCTCCTGCTTAGGTTTATTTTTCTTTTCATTAAGTATTGTTAACATTCTTGTGATTGTTTTTCGCATCTGTTTGACTTTTCCTGGGTTTTCAGGTACAGTCCCCACAGCAATTTGGGATTTAGCCTTCATCAGGTCTTTTTTCACTTCTAACATTTTTTCATTTATCTGTTTCTCGCTCATATCCCTGATTTCCTTGGCTTTGATTTTCATTGTTTTTCCTTTTTCTTAGCTACTTTCTTTTTTGTTGTTTTTTTGGCAGCTTTTTTTGGAGCTTTCTTTTTTTTCTTAGCTTCTTTTGATTCTTCAGCTTTATCTTCTTTAGGCTCTTCTTTCTTTGTCTCTTTCTTCACATCTTCAACCTTTTCTTCACTGCCCTCTTCTGCAGGCTTTGCTTGTTCTTCAACAGTAGTTTCCGCTTTTACAAGTTCAATTTTGTCAGGCAATTGGATGTCTGGCGGCATGATTCTTACCTTTACTCCGACTGTACCAGATTTCAGGTTTGCCATTGCTATGCCTTTTGAAACCAATGATTCTGAAACATCCCCAGATTTTTTCAGGTAACCTTCGTAAAATCTCCAGCTTTTTGCTCTGCTGCTTGGAACCCCTCTGCCACTGATGACAATCTCGGCACCGATGGCTCCAGCATCGATTATCCTTTGAAGTGCTTTGTAGCCTACGCCCTTGAACCTTTTAGGACCAAATCTTTCCAAGGTGCCCACAATGTATTCTGCCATTGATTGGGCATCAAGCTCAGGATTATTGACTTCTGAAACTTCTATTTGCGGATTCTCCATTTTGAACCGCGATTTCAGGATTTGGGTAAGGTTCTTGATAGTTTCTCCTTTCTTACCGACAACCAATCCTGGTTTTGCAGTATATATGATTATCTTTTCTCCTAGCGGAGTCTTTTTGATGTCTAGGTAACTATATTTGTCCTTGCCGATCTCTCTAGCAATGAACTCTTCAACTTGAAGTACTTTTAATTTCTCTGCAATGAATTTTCTTTCAATCATTGTTTTTTCTCCTCTTTAGCCTTTGGTGCTTCCTTTTTTGGCTTTTCTTGTTTGGGTTTTTCATCTTTCTCTTCTTTCTTCACAGGCTTCTTTTCTTCAGTTTTCTCTTCTTTCTTCACAGGCTTCTTTTCTTCAGTTTTCTCTTCAGGATTTTCTTTTTTAGGCAGCTCTGCTGGTTTTTTTGTTTCAGCTTTCTTTTCTGGAGCCTTTCTTTTTTCTGGAACAGTCTCCTTGACAACAATTTCCACATGTGCCCTTTTGGCTTTCCTTCTTGCCTGCCTGCCAAAGCGCCAGACGCTTGGTCCCTGGTTAGAGATAGCATTCTTGATAATCATGCCTGAAGTGTTGAATCCCTTGTCCTCGGCATTTGATACAGCTGAATTAAGTACGGCCAGTATTGCCTTGACGGTATTAGTTGGATATCTTGAAGGACCTTGCCTGCCCTTCTGATGGGGAAGATCCATATTGTGCTTTTTGTAAGGAATGGCTTTCTTGAAGAGCAGTACATCTGCAAGATACTTTTTCATTTTGTCCACGCTCTTGCCCCGGATGAAGTTGCATACTTCATAAGCATGCTTAGGCGAAATGCTCAAATTGTTTCCCTTTGCCCTTGCAATGTTTTCCTTTTCCATTTTTACTTGACTGATACTGCTGCACTGGATCTTGTTGCACCGATACCTGGTGCTGAGTGCTGTACCCTGTTCCTTGTTAATGTGAATTCTCCAAGCCTGTGTCCTATCATTTCAGGCTGAATCATTACAGGGACGAAAGTTTTTCCCTGATAGATGTGGAAGGTCATACCGACCATATCAGGCAATACTATCATTGTCCTGCAATGTGTCTTGATTGGCTTTTTTCTTCTGCCTTCTTTGAATTGCTTTATTTTTTCTAAGAGAGTCTTTTGAGTTTCAGTAAACCCTCTCTCTAAGGACCTTCTTTTTCTTGAAGGCAATAATTTTGCAAACTCTTTGATGTCAAGAGCCTGCAGCTCTTCCAGTTTCTTTCCTCTGTATTTGAATATTTTTTTTGCCATTCTACTTCCTCTTGCCTGTTTTCTTGGATGCAATCAATCCTACTTTTCTTCCAGGCGGCGCATCTCTGGAAACCGTCAATGGTTTACCAGCATGCCTTCCTCTTCCGCTACCGAAAGGATGATCGACCGCATTCATTGCTACTCCGCTAATCCTTGGATAGAGCTTGTTCTTTGCCCGTTTTGCGTGCATCTTCTTTCCTGCTTTTAGGAAAGGTTTTTCAAGCCTTCCGCCACCGGCAATTATTCCGATAGTGGCCCTGCAGTTAGCGTTGATTGTTTTCTGTTTCTTTGAAGGCAGCATTACTGTCACATTGTCGCCTTGCCTTCCTATAACTCTGGCAAATGTTCCGGCGGTCTTTACGAATTTTCCTCCGTCGCCAGGCTTAGTCTCAATGTTGAATATGGATGTCCCTTCTGGGATGTTTCTTAATTGTAAGGTGTTTCCTGCTTTAATTTCTCCCTTTTGTCCGCAAGTAAGCTCGTCGCCCACCTTTATTTTTTGTGGAGCGGCCATGAGCACTTCTTTCTTATCTTCAAATTTTACTTTTGCTAAAGGGGCGCTATGTCCTGGACAGTTTACCAAATCAATTATCCTGCCCTTAATTGAATCTTCTTTAGGATTATAAACTCTGTGCTTTGTTGCACCTTTATACCTGTGGCCAGGAGACTTGTAAGTATGTGTTCCTCTTCCCCGCCTTTGTTGTATAATCCTTTTTCCCATTTTCTATACCTATAATAATCCTAGTTGTGTTGCGACGTCCCTTGCAGGATTTTCTGGTGATAACCTTAAGTATGCCTTTTTCTTTCCGCTTGGCAATATGACTGTGGTTACTTTTTCAACTTTTACATTGAACATTTTTTCAATAGCTTTCTTGATTTGTGGTTTGGTGGCCTTCCTGTCAACGATAAAGACCAGCTTATTCTCTTCTTCCATAATCCTTACAGCTTTTTCAGTTGTCAGCGGATAGCTGATTATATTGTATTCGTTTACCATTTTTTATATGAATAATTTTTCCTTGTTCAGCCTTTCAATAGCTTTTTCTGTCCAGATTGTCAACCTTCCAGGGATTGTGCCTGGAGCCAATAACAATGCATTTAGCGAGTCAACTTCAACAATTTCAACACCTGGAATTGAAGATGCAACCTTTTCCAAAGAGCATTTTCCAGATACCACTAATAATGGGCCTTTCTTTTTCTTATATCTTCTACCTCTTTTCTTGCCTTTTCCAGCTCTTAGTTTCTTTTCCTTGGTCCTTTCCAATTCTTCCTTAAGTCCTATCTTTTCAAGAGCTTGAACAAGCTCTTTTGTTTTAGAAAGGTTTTCAAATGAATCTTGAATAATCAATGGCACATTTTCTGGGATTTTATGGCCTCTTTTTTGAACTAAATCTTTATCAGCAGTTGCAGCAATAGCAGAACATAATGCTTTTCTCCTTTCCTTAACATTGATATTCATGCACATATCCTTTGCTGATTTAGGAGGATGAGCCCTTCTACCGCCTACTGTGCCTGGAATTACTGCTCCTGTCCAGTTGAATTGCAATCCTCTTGCAGACAATATCTTTCTTGGTACTCTTGAGATGCCTTTTCCATAGCTGCCCCTATACTTTCTCCTTCTTCTTGAAAGTTCAGCAGAAGCCCTTAATCCTGCATCGGTCTTTGCACCATATTTTCGCCTGTTATGGCTTTGGATGCACAATACTGCCTTTTTTATCAAATCAGGCCTAAATTCCGCATTGAATTGCTCTGGCAACTCTAAATCCTTGCTCTTTGCTCCTTCCAGGTTCAATATTTTTGCTTTCATCGTCTTTGTTTGGAACTTGTGCTAATATAACTTAATTGTGGTTCTGTGTGCTTGAATTTTTCAGGCATTCTCATAGGTTCTGTCAATACGAGCTGCCTCTTCCTTGCGCCTGGCACTGAACCCTTTATTAATATGAAATCGTTTTTTAGATTGCCATATTTGACTAGGCCGCCTTTTTGGTTGATGTCTTCAGGCTTGTCTCCTATCTTTAAGCATAATTTGTTATAATCTGTTCTTTGGTTGAATCCCATCTTGCCAGGTTGATTAACAGTATATTGTACTCTTTTTGGGGTCCATGCTCCAAGGTTACCTACGCCTCTTATGGTCTTTTCAGACTTATGATCCCTTCTTTTAACACCAAATCGTTTTACTGTTCCTTGGAATCCTTTACCTTTCGTCACTCCGTGAAGATCCAACAATTGCCCCTCTTTGAATATGTCACTTATCTTGATTTCTTTGTCTAATAAGTTCTTTGCAAACTCAAGCTTTGCATTTGCATCTGGGCCACCTATGGCAATCTCGAGAATATCGGGTTTTTTCTTGTCAATAGCTGTCAATTTTGGCTGTGTATAGACAAGCAGCCTCACATCATCGAACTCTTTAGGAATTTCTTGTTTTTTTCCTGCAAAGAATGCCCTCTTGACTTCCTTGTCAAGTTTTGGAGAAAAATAATCAGAGACGACTCTTGGCCCCTCATTTGTATCTTTGTAGAATCTTATAGAAAGCGGTTTTAATGGCGGACATTCAATGATTGTTGCGGCAGTTGTCCTTTCCTTGCCTTTCATGGGCGAGAACTGGTTCTGTTCCTTGTAAGATACATGGGTCATTCCTGCTTTGTATCCGATAAACCCCAGAAGCTTTGGCTCATCAGTTTTCTTGACCCAGTTTTTGATTCTTGCAAGTCCTCTTGCAGCTCTCTTTCTAGGCCAAAACTGCATGCTTCCCCTTCTTGGGTGATGTTTTGTTCCGCTCATTTTACCTCGAGATTAGATTCATTGCTCTAGAGATTCAGGGTTTCAAGCATCCAAAGATTATCCTTGTTTAAAGGATAGCAAACCTTAAGACGTTAGGTTTGCACTCGCCTTTCAGAAGCTCTGAAGAGCTAAACTATTAAATGAACTCTTACGAATCCATTTTAATGCTGGAGAAAAGAAAAGAGGGTTATTTATAAAGGTTTCGTTGGCACCGCATTTCTAACACGCATAACCTTATTAATGATTGTGCTTCTTCAATTGAAAAAAATTATGGTGATACGCATGACAATATCTGAAAGGGCTAAGGTAATAAAACCAAGCGCGACAATGAGCATTTCTTCCAAGGCGAAAGAAATGAAAAGCCAGGGCATAGATGTTATCGGATTCGGAGCAGGTGAACCTTACTTTGACACACCTGATAATATCAAGCATGCTGCAAAGAAAGCTATTGATGACGGCTTTACAAAATACACTCCTGCTTCCGGAACTATTGAATTGAAGCAGGCCATCTGCAAAAAATTTTATCAAGATAACAGCATAGAATATGAGCCAAAGCAGGTTTCTGTAAGCAACGGGGGAAAGCATGTTCTTTTCAATATCTGCATGGCCTTGCTCAATCCTGAAGACGAGGTGCTTCTTCCTATGCCGGCATGGCTAAGTTATGAAGAGCAGATAAACGTATGCGGTGCAAAGAAAGTTCCTGTAGAAACAGGCAGTGATTTCAAGCTCAAGGCGCATTTGCTTGAAGATAAGGTTACAGATAAGACAAAGATGCTGATACTTAATTCTCCGAACAATCCGAGCGGGGCAGTGATAGAAGAAAGGGATCTTGGCAATATTGCAGAGTTTTGTGTTAACAATAATATAATGTGCTTGAGCGACGAGGTTTATGAGCCTTTTATCTATGACGGCAAGAAGCATAAAAGTATAGCTTCACTAGGAAAAGAAATCCGTGAAAAGACTTTGACTGTCAACGCTGTATCCAAGGCTTATTCTATGACTGGTTGGAGGATAGGATACTGTGCCGGTCCTGAAGCAGTGATAAAGGCAATGAACAATTTGCAGAGCCATTCGACTTCCGGGCCATGCACCATAAGCCAGAAAGCAGCTCTTGAAGCCTTGGCTGGCAATCAGCAAAGCATTGAAGATATGAGAAAAGCTTTCAGCAAGAGAAGGGATTATATGGTATCAAGGCTTAACAATATGAAAGATATAAAATGCAATATGCCGCAAGGTTCTTTCTATGCCTTTCCCGATATATCTGAAACTGGCATGAAGTCCATGGAATTTTGTGAGAAGCTTCTTGAAGAAAAGAAAGTTGCTCTTGTGCCTGGACAGCCTTTCGGCGCAGACAATAATGTTAGGCTCAGTTATTGCAGTTCGATGGAAAACATAAGCAAGGGCCTTGACAGGCTTGAAGAATTCCTGCAATAACTAATTTATTTTTTATTTCTATAATCTTCTATTGCTTTCTTGAGCGCAGAGGCACCCATAACAGAACAGTGCACCTTTACTGAAGGCATGTCTCCAAGTTCATCAATAACATCCTTGTTGGTTATCTTTTCAGCTTCTTCAAGAGTCTTGCCTTTTGCCATATCACATAAGATGTCAGAAGAAGCGATGGCTGCAACACAGCCGTAAGTCTTGAACTTAGCATCTATAATCTTATTATCCTTTACCTTGATGTACACCCTAAGTATGTCTCCGCATCTCACGTTACCTACTTCACCGACACCATCTGCATTCTTTAAGCAGCCAGCATTCTTGGCATTGGTGAAACGTTTTATTATTTCCTTGCTGTACATCTTCAGACTCCTTCCTGATTTTCATATCTTCCCTTGTACTTTGCCCTGCCTTTCATTCTCATCAGGATCAACTGGCAAATCCTTAAATCCTTTTTTAATGTTATGGTTCTAGGTGATATGTTCTTTATCTCTAAGACCTGCTTGTTATTAATCCCTGGCTGGATGAATGATGCAGTTGCATGAATCAGGATACCCATCCTTGCAAACCTGCTTCTTCCGTACAGGAATCCACAGATGTTCTCAGGCAATGTTATCCTTTCATTCGTTATGCCATGTATGAATTCACCGGGCTTAATATCTATGCTGTCCTGCTTGACAACCTTTGTATGGTCGTTGGCATCAGTCTTTTCATTGAGAACAACCTTTTTGCCTTTCTTGAACAGCCTGAATTCTCCGGCTAATGACAAGTCTATTGATGCTGGACCTAACTGGCCCATCTCAAAAGGTTCAATTCTTATCTTGTCTCTTTCAAGCAGCTTGAGTATTTCCTTTCTTGTCAATACCGTCATCTTCAGAATAAACTAAGGTTTTTCACTTTAAAATATTAATGGATTTTAAAACTTGACTTTATCTCCCTTTTTCAGGCTTATCTTTCCTGCAGGCACTTCAAGTATGTACTTGGCTTTCACTCTAGGCCTTACGGATAACTTGTAAGGCTTTACGTTTCTTCTTGCATCAACTACTTTCTTTTCCTTGTCGAGCCAGAATATGTCAAGATTATACCTCATGAAAAAGGTGTGTATTGATGCCAGGAACTTTGTCTCAAAAGCGAGCTTGAAAAGCGCACTCTTCTTTTTTTGGAACATCAGGCCCAGGCACATTGTAAAAAGATTGTTGCAATTCATAACTTCCAGTTTTTTGTTATTGACTTTGATTTCCATATGAATTATTAATATGTTTTTCATTAAAAAGATTATTGTAAAATTATAAGATAGAAAACTGCTAAGCGAAAATCTTATAAAAGAATCTGTTGGCGATATTAACAATATGGAGGTCAAAAAAATGTTAGAAACATTGGTATTAATTGGAGGCATAGGGTTGGGAGCAGGCAGCATTGTTGCTGGTTGGTCTTATCAGACAAAAAGTCTTAACAAGGAATATGGTCCTAAATTTGAAGCAAATTTAGCAAGGACCGAAGAAGCAATAAAAAATAGGGATTATGAAAGAGCTTCGCAACTTTTTGAAAAGCGAAAGGAACTTGTGACAGATAGCAACAAGCAATTCGAAGGCTGGTTGTCTTTTGCCAAACCTAAAATAAAAGCAAATCTTGAAAGAAGCCACTACTTAGAAGAACATCTCGATCTTTTAAGATTATTGAATGAGTAATTTTTTTCTTAATTTATTTTTTCTTTAAACCCAAACAATAACACTTAAATATCTTTCAGACAACAAAAATTATGCATGCGTACTGAAAAACTAGCACCAAGGGTTTGGAAAATAACTGATTGGCCTGGCTTAAGTTCTAATGTTTATCTTTTGGATATAGATAAGGTTCCGACTTTAATAGATCTTGGCTATGAGAAATATCATCGTAAACTCGTTAGTTCACTCAAGAAGCTAAGTTACAAGCCTGAAGATATCAAAAGAGTAATATTTACGCACCTTCATTTTGATCATGTGGGAAAGCCAGAAGCTTTCAAGAATGCAGAATTTTTCGCATCAAAAGAAGCGATTGAAGACATGGAAAAAGGCATTTTTGCAAAATTCCTTGCAAAATTCGGAATAAAGCAGCCTAAGATTGATGTAGAGATAAAGCCTGTAAAGAATTTCAAGAACCTTAAGATAATAAAGACTCCCGGACATACAAGAGGGAGCATTTCTATCTGGTATAAGGACAAAGGCATCCTTTTTACTGGTGATACTTTGTTCAACCAGGACATAATAGGCAGGACAGACTTGCCAAACAGCGTGCCGGAAGAGATGGAAAATTCTCTGAAGAGATTGAAAAGGTATAAATATAAGATACTTGCTCCAGGGCATTAAGATGGATTATTATTCTGGGATAGCAGAAGGCTATGATGAGCTTTACGAGCAGGAGCAGCTCGAGAAGCTTAATATCCTAAAGCAGCATTTCACTCCTAAGCCGTTATTATTGGACATAGGCGCAGGGACAGGAATCTCCACAAGATTCTTTCATATAGAAGCCATAGCATTAGACCCTAGCAGCAGGCTATTGCAGAAATATTCAGGCAAGAAAGCCTGTGCAAAAGCAGAAGACATGCCTTTTGATGACAATAGTTTCAATAGCATCATTTCAATAACTGCCTTGCACCATACTGAAATTGCGGATGCGGTCAAAGAGATAAAGCGCGTTGCCGCACCGGGCTGCAATTTCGCATTTAGCATACTGAAGAAAGCCAAGGGATTTGAAAAGATTGTCAAATGCCTTAAGTCAAATTTTAATCTAAAAGAATATGATTCAAAAAAAGACTTGATACTTGTCAGTGCTTAATTCAGAAGCCCTTGAAGAAATTTGCAGCGCCAGAAGCATTCTCATCTTTCTTCTCTTCCTTCTTGGGCGCTTCAGGCCTTGGCTTCGGCCTTATCCACTGTGGCTCCTGCCTGTTGAAACTGAACTTGTTTTTCTTGTTTGCAGATTCGGTCTTTCTTATTTCATCTAAGGTGACTCTCTTGAAATCGTCAATCGCTTCCTTGCGCTCCCTTTCTGTATCCTTCACTTGTTTGTATTGCGTTTTTGTATTCTTTGAAAGCTTGCTCAAATCCCTGTTGCTCAGCTTGGGAGTCATCTTCTTCTTGTTAATTGTTACAGTCATGAAAATAATCATCCCTACAACCATGAGAACTAGGAGACTGAATATTGTGTTAAGGTTCTTTATTGCTTTGCCATCAGTTATTACGACAGAATCAAACTCTTCTTCCTTGCCGTTAGGCTCAAAAACTGCCAGCGTATAGATTCCTGAAGGAGCATTTTTCTTAAGCTCTATGTCAACAGTCTCGCCCGGATTGATGTTTTCCTTGCTGTATATTGTGAAATCCCCTTCTTCTCCGTGAAGATTTAATTTGATAGGTTCTTTATTTTCCACATTACCTTCATTCTTGATTGTTACCACTTGCCCTGTAATTTTCGCTGTGAAATCTTTTATTTCTTCAACAGTAAGCACTTTTTCCTTTTCAAGATCCCAATATTGTGTTTTCACTAGCCATTCACCAGGCATGGCATACTTAGGGAAAGTGAATTCCTCTTGTGATCCGCTCAAAATATCTTTTGTGGCTATAAGGTCGTCATCAGGATTATAGAATTTTACTTTGACATAATCTGAGATAAGGTCTGATGTCTGGTCATACACAGCGACATCCATCACAGCCTTGTTCCCGGGTTCATAATTGTTTACAAGAAAATCTATATCAAGCCTTGTTGCTATCGGCGTCACATATATGTCTTTTTCCATTGTACCCTTGTTTCCAAGATTGTCCCTAACTTTGATAATTATGGTGTGTTTTCCTGACTTGATGTCTTCAGGAAGATTTATTGACTTGATAATCTCGTTGTTTTGGATTTCTGCAGAAAATTGTTGTCCATCAAGCTCAACATAAGCTGAAGCCAGCTCAACAGGCTCATGCAAAACATTCCTTACTTCACCTTCAATGCTCACTTCCTGTCCTGGCACATACTCGTACTTGTTAGTGTCAGCCATAATGTTAAGCTGGTTTGTCAGGGTGAACTTTGCTGCCTTGAATTTCTGTTCATTGTTATCTTCATCACTAACTATAATCTCTACATTATAATCTCCGGCAGGTATTGCTTCTATGGTATTCTCAAAATTAATGACTCCGTTGACAACATCAATTCTTGGAGGCACAGGATAGCTTGTGACGCCGTCATTGAAATAGACATCGGCCTTTCCGTTGATAGGGGTGCCGTCCATCTTTTGCACAATGCCGTTCACATTGACATTCTTGCCTACCTGGATAAGTGTCTGTTCTATACTGAAAGTACCCCTCAATTCTTTGGTAATCTCAAATATCTCAGAATTGCCTTCATCAACTATTACGCCATCTTCCTTAAGTTGCATCTCAACAAAACAGCTTCCAAGCATAGAATCTTTGATATTTATTTCTGGAACATTTATCTGTTCAGGGAAACTTTTTTCTTCATTGGCATAAAGTGTTATAGGTATAGGCAATTGCAACGGAAAAGTTTCATCCTTGCAGACCATATTTAAGATTAGAAAACCTTCAACAGCCCTGTCCATCTCAACAGTTCCGCTTACCTGGAACTTATCACCCAGATTGAACTCATTTTTTTTCAGTTCATCAAATTCAACCTGCGCTAGGGATGCTGGCAGGATTAAAATCAGCATTAAACCTAATATTGTTATGATACAACCCCTTTTCATATTAATATTGGTTGATATGGAAGTATATATATTTTGCTCTTAATTCTTGACCAAAGAAGATTCTTAGGTTTATGGCTATCCGGATTGCTTAGATTTTACTGCTTATTTTCAAGATAGCTTGAGAGGACTTTTGGATTGCTGATTATGTCATCATTTATCCTGACCACAGGGACATAAGAGTGGCTCATAATCTTTGAGTCATGGCATTCTATATAATCAATGCCTTTCTCTTCAAGCACCTTTTTCATTTCAGCTATCTCTTCAAGCTTGTTGCTTTCAGCAGTGTATAAGTAAGCCCTTATCATGCCTGCGCAGAATTAAGCTTATTATTTAAGCCTTTCTTAACATAACTTTTTTATATCTGATTTGTTTATTAATCCATGAAAATGCGGAGAAGCGACATATCTGTTCTATTGCAGAAAGGCAATGCCAAGGATTTGGTTTTTTCTGAAGACATGACTGAGCAGCAGTTCTATCAGCACATAGAGTTGCTGGACACTACACTTGACAGGATTATCGAATCCGGAATTGGCAAGTTAGACATACCTAACAGATTAATAAGAGAAGCTTACAAGGATGTGCTCAAGATAGGCCATGAGCAGCTCAAGCATTTGCAATACCCTGATGACATAAGAAAGGCAAGAAAGATAGCTAATTCGCTTTATGCCGTCTGCCTGGGGCAATAGTTTTATAAGAAACTTTTCCTTTTTAAGGTGAAAATGCTGGAAAAGATTTTGGAATCATATAAGAAGAATAAGGAATTCATTCAACTTATGAATTATTATGATGTTACTAATACATTGGAAAAAGAAGCCATGGGCCATTTCCAATACCGCAGCTTAGAAACATGGCGTAAGAGATCTTCAGAAAAGCATCTTGCGCCTTATCTCTTGGGTCTTATAGGCTCTATGTTAAGGCATCCCATAAAGACAATCACAGCGAACCAATATTATTTCTCTAAGGATTTTGGAAAATTCCGTTAAATATATCGTTACTTTTATATATTCTCTTTAGTTTACAGGGAAAGAAAATGGCACAAGACTTGGAAACATTAAGGCATAGCGTATCTCATGTGCTGGCAGCAGCAGTAAAGGAACTTTTTCCTGAAGTTAAACTGGGAATAGGTCCAGCAATTGAGGACGGATTCTATTATGATTTTGACCGGGACACTCCATTCACTCCTGAAGACCTTAAGCTCATCCAGAAGAAGATGCGAGATATCATTAAGAAAAACCAGAAGTTTGAGCATTATGAGCTTGATTACAAGGAAGCCAAAAAACAGCTTAAAGATGAACCTTACAAGCTAGAGCTCTTGGAAGAGTTGAAGGACAAGGGCGAGAAAATCTCTTTTTACAAGAACGGCAGCTTTGTAGATCTTTGTTCAGGCCCTCATCTTGAAAGCACTGGAGAGATAAAAGCCTACAAGCTATTGAAGATTGCCGCTGCTTACTGGCGCGGTAATTCTGATAACAAGCAATTGCAGAGAATATACGGTACTGCATTCTTCTCAAAAGAAGAGCTGAAGGAATATCTCAAGCTCAGGGAAGAGGCAGAACGTCGTGACCACCGGAAGATTGGAAAGAAACTACAGCTGTTCAGTTTCCATGAGGAAGCTCCTGGAATGGTATTCTTCCTTCCCAAAGGAATGATAATATGGAACAAGCTTATCGATTATTGGAGAAAAGAGCATGAGAATGCTGGATATGTTGAGATTAAGACACCGATAATGATGAACAGGGCCTTATGGGAAAAAAGCGGCCACTGGGACAATTATCAGGAGAACATGTACCTTACAGAGATTGACAACGTGGAATATGCTATAAAACCGATGAACTGCCCAGGCGGAATGCTTGTTTACAAGGAAAGGACACATTCTTACCGGGAATTCCCATTGAAGATGGGCGAGATAGGATTGGTGCACAGGCATGAGCTTAGCGGCGTGTTGTCCGGCTTATTCAGAGTGAGAAGTTTCCATCAGGACGATGCCCATATATTCATGACAGAAGATCAGATAACTGAGCAGGTTCTTGAAGTGTTGAACCTCGCAGAAAGATTCTATTCAAAATTTGGCTTGGATTACACCTTGGAGCTTTCGACAAGGCCTGAAAAGTCTATAGGTACTGACGAGCAATGGGAAAAGGCTACTCAAGGTTTGAAAGAAGCTTTAGATAAGAAAGCCAAACCGTATACTGTAAATGAAGGTGACGGAGCCTTTTACGGCCCCAAGATTGACCTTCACATAAAAGATGCATTAGGAAGGACCTGGCAGTGTGGCACAGTACAGCTTGACATGTCTTTTCCTGAAAGGTTTGATTTGACTTACGAAGGCGAGGACGGCAAGAAGCACAGGCCTGTCATGATCCACAGGGTAATCTACGGTTCAATGGAACGATTCATGGGAGTTCTTACAGAACATTATGCAGGCAGATTCCCATTATGGCTTTCACCTGTACAGGTCAGGGTATTGCCAATAGCTGACAGGCACGCAGACTTTGGAAAGCTTGTTGTTGACCAGCTTGAGAACGCGGGTTTCAGGGCAGAGCTTGACGACAGGGCAGAGAGCACTAACAAGAAAGTGAGGAACGCGCAAGTCGAGCAGGTTAACTATATTCTTGTCATAGGCGACAATGAAGTTGAGAACAAGACAGTCAACATAAGGACAAGGGACAACAAGGTTCATGGCGAGAAGAAAGTTGAAACCTTCATTGAAGAGCTGAAAAAGAAGCTTGATGAATAGATTTTTTCTTTAGAAACTTTTAAATATTTTATAATCAGATATTTATGATAATAAAGAGGTGATATTTAATGGCAAAAAAGCCAGTCAAGAAAAAAGCAGTTAAGAAAAAGGCTGTGAAAAAGACCACGAAAGTTACTAAGAAAAGGAAGCCTGCTAAGAAAGTTACTAAAAAGAAAACAAAAATCAAGGAACTTTCTGTCCCAAAACAAAAAGGTAGGAAATTCAAGAAAGTTTCAGGTTCGCAGATAGTCATGGGCTTGATATCGTACCTATGGATTCTTTTCATAATACCATTGCTTGCTAAAAGGAAAGACGAGTTTGTCCATTTCCACGCAAAACAAGGGCTTGTACTGTTCTTGTCAAGCATAGCTGTAATGATTTTTACTGTGATACCGTTCATCGGCTGGGTAATAGGCCCGATATTGATGCTGGTGCTAGTGGTATTCTGGATCATAGCATTGATAAACGTGCTCATGAAAAGGACATGGAAGATGCCTTTGCTTGGCGAATGGTCACAAAGGCTCGACCTTTAATTTTTTTCTTTTTTTAATTAGTACTTATTAAGCTGAATTAGATTCTCTGGCATATACTTTTATTTTTATGACCTA
>CAZFZD010000002.1:0-25364 GCA_964522895.1 Candidatus Woesearchaeota archaeon
TCTGAAAGCCTGTCAAGAAAATTTCTTGCTTTGACTAAATATTGTGATTGGGCCTTTTGGTTTGCTAAAAGATCATAGAGGCTGCTGGTGAAGTTGCTTGCAGCATAAGAGCTGTCAGCAGCCAATACCCTATAGTAATGTGGCCTTATCCTCGTAGCATCCACAAGCGGATAATTGCTTTTTTTCTTGAGATCAGTGTCGACTGCTGCAACAAGTGAAGCGGCCCATTCAAGGTGAGACTTGTCTTTGCTGTCAATGCCTTTCTCAAGCATAAGGTTGTCAAGGCTTGAAGCTGCGGATTTTAACCTTACGCTCGTATAAAACAATCCTGCCTTAGTAACCATGTCGTCCATGGAAAATTAGCAATACTGAAATCTTTAAATAATTATTGCAGTATTTCGCAAAATCTTTATAAAGCAGCTTGATTTAACAAGATTCCATGCCAAATCCCAAAATCAAGGAAAAAAAGTGGACAAAAGACCAGGAGGGAGAAATATATGAATCCTGGAAAGCTGATAAGGTCAATCACTTTGATGAGAATTCTGACAAACCAGTATATTCTATTGATACTCCTCCGCCTTATGTAAATGCTCCTGTGCATATAGGGCAAGCAACAACTTACGTGTTGATGGACATGTTTGCAAGGTTCAAGAGAATGACGGGGCATAATGTTTTATTCCCATTAGGATTAGACAGGAATGGCCTTCCTATCGAAATGGCTGTTGAAAAGAAGTTTAAAGTTAAACTAACAGAAACTCCCAGAGAAGAGTTTCTCGAGCTTTGCAAACAAGTTCTGGAAGAGTCAAGTACTACCTCTACAGACACTTTTCTCAGACTGGGAATAAGCTTCAATTCATGGGAAATCGGGAAAAATCTAGGCAACATATACCTTACTGATTCTGATGATTACAGGCAATTGACACAAGAAACTTTCATAGACATGTGGCACAAGAACCTGATTTATGAAGATACAAGGATAAACAATTGGTGCCCAGGTTGCCAAACTACGCTAGCTGATGCTGAAGTGGATTATGATGAGCTAAAAACAAAGTTTAATGACATAATCTTCAAAGTGAAAGAGACTGGAGAGGAGATTATAATAGGTACCACAAGACCTGAATTAGTATGCACATGCGGCATGGTAATCTTTAATCCTGAAGATGAGAGGTATCAACATCTTGAAGGAAAGACCGCGATAAGCCCTGTTTTCAACAAGGAGATTCCTATCAAGAGCCATAAGCTTGCAGAAATAGACAAGGGAACTGGCCTAGTTATGATGTGTTCTGCTGGAGATTTGTCTGACATACGATTCTTTCGCGATATGAACCTAAAGCCAGCCATTGCAATCAATAAGGACGGCACGATGAATGAGAATGCCGGTTTTTTAGAAGGTCTTAAGGTAAAAGATGCCAGAAAGAAGATGATTGAAGAGCTTGAAAAGCAGGGATTGCTTGTGAAACAAAAGACAGTGATGCATAGGACACCCGTATGTGAAAGAAGCCAGGATCCTATTGAATTCATCGAAATGAGCGAATTTTACATAAAACAAGTTGACAAAAAAGAAAGAATGAAGGGCATAGCAAAGGAGCTTAACTTTTATGCGCCTGAGTCCAGGCAGATTCTTCTTGACTGGATAGATAAAATTTCGATAGATTGGCCAATAACAAGAAGGAGATATTATGCCACTGAAGTGCCACTCTGGTACTGCAAGGAGTGTAATGAGCCATTCGTTCCTCCTAAAGGGAAGTATTACAAACCATGGAAAGAGAAGCCACCTATAGAAAAATGCCAAAAATGCGGATGCAAGGAATTCAGGGGAGAAGAGAGAGTATTCGATACATGGTTTGATTCTTCAATATCGCCATTATACATCTTAAAGTATTCACGCAAACAAAATTTCTTTGAAAAGAATTCTCCCTGCTCATTAAGGCCCCAGGGCAAGGAAATAATAAGAACATGGCTCTATTATACGTTGCTGAAATGTGATTACCTTACAAACATGACAATTTTCAAAGATGTATGGATTAATTACCATATCCTTGACGGTAATGGAAAAAAGATGAGCAAATCAAAAGGCAATGTCATAAATCCGCAAGACGTCCTGAAACAGTTCGGTGCAGAACCTTTTAGAATGTGGACTGCAATTGAAGGAAATCTTGACAAAACAGATTTCAGGTGCTCAATGGACAGAATAGATGGAACAAGAAAAACTCTCGTAAAATTATGGAATGTCGCAAGGTTCGTTTCAATGTTTGAAAGCACAGGCAAAAACCCAAAGCTCAATGAATTGGATCAATGGATTCTAAAAGAAGTCAATGGGCTTGTTGAAATATCTAAAGAATGTTATTCAGAATACAATTTTCATAAACCGGCAATAAATATAAAACATTTCCTCTGGGAAACATTCTCTTCACATTATCTCGAATTGGTGAAAAACAGAGCATACAATCCTGAAGGAAATTATTCAGAAGAAGAACAGGAAGGGGCAATCTTTACCCTCAACAAGTGTCTTAAAATATTGTTGAAACTTCTTGCTCCAATATTGCCCATGCTCACTTACAAACTTTACAAAGGGCTCAATGATAAAGATATACATATACAGCAATTCCCTGAAAAAGAGGAACATGTTAGCAAGGTGGATTCCAAAAAGCTTATTGAGCTTAATAGTTCAATCTGGAAAGAGAAAAAAGATAATGGCCTGAGCCTTAGGTCAGAAATCAAGAGACTTATTCTTACAGAGGAATTTAAGATAATAGAAAAAGATTTAATTGCCGCGCACAATGTAATTGATGTCAGTTACGGTAATAAAATCAAGATTGAGCTTTAGCTCTTTAATTTAAAATGGCATTAACCAGCTTACAGAAACATAAACTTAAGAAGTTTGTGAGGAATTTGGAAAAAATAAGGGGCAGGCACACTGAACTCGTGTCTGTGTATATCCCTGCAGGCTATGACTTGAATAAGATATTGACTCATCTGTCGCAAGAGCAGGGAACCGCCTCTAACATAAAAGACAAGAACACAAGGACAAGAGTGATTGACAGCCTTGAAAAGATGATAAGGCATCTGAGAGTATACAAAAAGACTCCGGAGAACGGCCTTGCAGTCTTTGCAGGCGATGCTGCTGAGAGAGAAGACAAAGTAGATATCAAAGTGTGGAGCATCGAACCGCCCTCACCAATCAATGTCAGGACTTACAGGTGCGACCAGTCATTCCAGCTCGATATATTGAAAGATTTTCTTGAACACAAGGAGATGTATGGGCTGATAATCCTTGACAGGAAAGAAGCGACAATCGGAATGCTGAAAGGCACGCAGATAACTGAATTGGTAAGCATGCATTCCAGTGTTCCAGGAAAGTTCAAGGCAGGAGGGCAATCAGCTCAGAGATTCTCAAGGATAAGGGAAGAAGCAACTAAAGAGTTCCTGAACAGGATCAACAATGCTGCACAAAAAGAATTCTTGGGATTGAAGAATCTCAAGGGAATATTGCTAGGCGGGCCCGGCAATCTAAAACACGACCTTATGAATTCCAGCTATTTCAACAATGAACTTAAGGAGAAGGTTATCTCTGTCCAGGATTTGAGTTATACTGGCGAGTTCGGATTGAATGAGCTTGTAGAAAAGAGCAAGGAAGTGATTGCAAAGGAAATCATATCTGAAGAAAAGGAGATAATGAACAAGTTCATGAAATTGCTCGCAAAGAACGAGAAGATGGTAGCCTATGGAAAAGCTGAAGTTGAGCAGGCATTGGACATGAATGCAGTTGATAAACTGCTTATTTCAGAAGAAGTAGATGAGAAACTATCGGAAGAACTGGAAGACAAGGCTGAAAGTGCGGGCACTGAAGTCATATTTATTTCTACAGAAACAAATGAAGGGCTGCAATTGAAAGAATTGGGCGGCCTAGGCGCATTGTTAAGATACGCTCTGCATTGAAGCAAACATAAAGTTTAAAAATCCAAATTTCTTATGAAAGGGTTATGGAAGATGTTAAAAACCGTATAGAAGCAATTCTCTTTACTACAGGAAGATTCATGGATATTGAGGAAATCGGAAAACTGACAAACATAGCTTCTGTCGGGATTGTGAAAGATGCGATGGAATCGCTTGTGCACGAATATAATGAAAGAGAGGGTTCGCTTGAAATCTCTCAGGAAAATAACAAGTACAAGCTGGCAATAAGAAAAGATTACGTCTATTTAACTTCAAAGTTGCTCAATGACAGTGAACTTGACAGGCCCACCCAGGAGACCTTGGCAGTAATAGCTTACAAGCAGCCAGTATTACAGGCTGAAGTCGTAAAAATAAGAGGCAATAATTCATACGACCATATAAAATCCCTTAAGGAGAACGGATTCATTACTTCAGAGAAACACGGAAGGACCAGGTTGCTAAAATTAACTTCAAAATTCTATGACTACTTTGATACAGCTGGCGAAAATATCAAAGCCCTGAAAAGCGCATTTTCTAAAGTTGAAGAGAAAGTCGGGGTAGATGAAATCCGCGAGATAGAAAAACAGGTTGAAGAGGAGATGGAATCAAAAGAAGAAAAGGAGAACAAGGAGTGATATCATGAAAAAGGCACACATAGTCCTTTTTGTTATCTTTATCGTAGTTTTTCAATTCAGGCTTCTTTTCGCATTTCAAACACCTTATTTAAGTTCTGATGATGCCTATTATAATCTTAGGTCTGCTGAAAAGATTACAGAAGATTTTAGCCCTATGCTTTTTGATGAGTTAAGCTATGGCGGAAGATATATTATCGATTCTCATCTATTTCATTATTTTCTTGCATTCCTTAACTTAATCCTTCCAATGAGCATAGTGTTCAAGCTTATCCCTGAACTATTGTTTGCATCATTGGTTTTTATCGTGTATGCAATCGCTAAAAAGATTACTGAAAACAGCCATGCTGCACTTTTTGCGGCTTTCATTTCTGGTTTCATCCCTATACTGATAAGCAATACGCTGAATAATCTTACAGAATATGCATTGCTTTTCCCATTGTTGTTTTATCAAGTCTATTGTATGCTTAATCTTAAAACACATATGACCAAGTTCATAGTGCTGTCTTTCATATTGCCCTTATTGCATCCTTTCAGTTTCATACTCAGCATTGCAATGATATTTTACATAATACTGCTGAACCTTGAAGGGAAAAAGGTAGTAAAGGTACAAAGAGAAAGCATATTATTCTACATCCTTATAGGCCTGCTGATCAACCTCATACTATACAAGAAAGCTTTCCTTGTTTCAGGGCTGCAGGCTGTATGGCAGAACATACCCCGTGCGCTTCTTGCAGAACATTTTGCCAACATAAACGTGCTTGCACTAATATACAACATAGGCTTTATACCATTAATCCTTGGGATTTTAGGAATTCTCATTGGAATGTTCAAGGAAAAACAAAAACCTGCCTATCTTTTAAGCGCAATGATTCTCACAACTTTTGTGCTTCTCTTCCTAAAGCTTATCAGCGTAGAATTAGGAATGATTTTCTTGGGTATACTTCTTGCAATCATCTCCGCATTGTCAATTGAAAAATTCATCAGCTACCTTGATATGACCAAATTTGTAAAGTATAAGGAAATAATCTTTTTTATCAGCATAATCCTTATAGTTTTAACCATAATTGTGCCATCTTACTATAATGCGAAAAATGCCCTTGACAATACCATTTCCTTTCAAGAAGTTGAAGCATTGAAATGGATTAAAGAAAATACAGAAGAAAAAAGCACAATCTTGTCTGCAGTCAATGAAGGGCATTATATAACAGGAATTGCTGACAGAAGGAATGTGGCGGATGATAATTTCATGCTTGCCCCTGACCGATATTCTGATGTCCAGGAAATGCTTACCACGGAATCACAGGTTAAGGCTCTGCAATTGATGGATAAGTACAGTGTAGATTATATCTATCTTAGCGAAAGAGCAAAGAAAGCTAAAGGCATAGAACAATTACGCTATGCTGATGAAGAATGTTTTAATAATATTTTTAAAAATGAAAAAGCGAAAATATACAAGGTATTATGTTAGTATTGCAATAGTCTTGGCAGTATTCCTGCTTTCCATAGTGCCATTGCTGAGAACCAACCATTCTTTTGCAGGCGAAGAAGCATACATGCTGCTGAGGATGGCAGAAAACCAAGGATTTTATGATGCATTGAGTTTTGGAGGCAGGTTCGCGCCTTATGCTCTGGGAACGGCTTCCATACTAAAGCCCAATCCTGAACTTCTAGGCTATGCATTGCCTTTCATAGCTGGTATGCTTTGCCTCTTATTGTTTCTGGGAATCTTGAAAAAGTTTGAGATTAAGGAAAGAGGCCTGGCAATAATTTTGTTTGTGCTTTCCCCTTCTTTCATCTATCTCTTTGGCACCCTGAATCAGCTTCTGATGCCAGTTGTGATTGTGCTATTGGCTTTTTTCGTCATGCTGAGAGATGGAAAAATAAGCTATCTTTCCGTTCCGCTGTTTGCAATCCTTCCTTTCTTCAATTTCATAGTAACACTTATTGCCTTATTCATGGCTTTTCTTTTGGTACACTTTAAGTTAAAGGGGAAATCTGCAGTATTTTATTCAAGCCTTGGCCTTACATTGCTCACTGGATTGGGTTTCTTGGGTTATATCTATAAGAATGCTGGATTCGAAAGTTTGCTTTTCACTTACGGTAAAACTGGAATCAATGGCGCAGTACAAAGATTGTTTGCTGAGATGGGGGGCAAATATGGACTAAGCATCTTCGGCTCAATTCTTGCCATCTTCGGAATAATTAACAATTGGAAAAAGAAGTACAAGGACCTGTTTGTTTTCTTTTCGGTTTTTGCCCTTTTCATTCTTATGCTTTTCAGAGTTGAAGCAATAATTTTTATGAATCTATTTATCGCTGTGTTTGCTGCGAAAGGATTTACCTATTTCCTCAATGCCAGATGGGAAGCGAAAAATCTGCGCTTTTTCATAATCTTAACATTCATCTGCGGTATCCTCTTCATTACAGCAGCAGAAGAGAACCGCATAATAGATGAAAATCCTAATCTTGCTATGATTGAAGGGATGGAATTTTTAGAAAAACTTCCAAGCGGAACTGTCTTTTCAGATTATAGTCGTGGTTTCTGGATAAATTATGCAGGAAAAACAAATGTTATGGACAGCAACTTTAAGTTTGCCCCTGATGTCAATGAAAGATGGAAAGACAGCCAAACATTATTCTTTACCAGAGACTGGAAAACTGCAAAAAGCATAATTGAAAAATACGAAATAAAGTATGTCTGGATTGATGAAATGCTCAAGCAAAAAATATGGAATGATGAGGTTGAAGGGCTCCTTTTCCTTGCAAAATACGGCAAAAATCTAAAGAAGGTTTATGACAATACAGATATGCATGAAGAAATGGGCGTCAGGATCTGGGAATTTCAGGAAGAATAAAAATGCAAATTACAATAACCAGCATAGCAATATGGATTGTTTATGTATTATCATTATTCTTTCTCACATTCTGGCTTTTGACATTTCTTGAAAAAGGCTTGAAAGATAAGAAACAGAAACTGGATTCTTTTCCAAAAGTTACTGTGAGTGTTCCTGCATACAATGAAGAAGAGGGCCTGGCAGAAACTGTGAATTCAATATTGGCTCTTGATTATCCCAGGGATAAAGTGGAAATTATCATTGTCAATGACTGTTCCAAGGATAATACGAGAAAAGTTGCTGAACAGTTGAAAAAAGATAATGCTAACAGAGACATAAAGATAATCAACCATAAAACTAATCTTGGAAAAGGCAGGGGCATGAATAATGCGCTTAAGCTTGCAAATGGAGAATTCTTCGTGTGCCTTGATGCTGATTCTGTAATCCAGCCTAATGCATTGAAAAAGATGGTTCCTGTGTTCAAGGACAAAAAGGTTTCAACAGTGCTCCCATTGATGAAAGTGAAGAACCCCAAGGGCATGTTAGGAAAACTGCAATGGTGCGAATATCTCATAAACTTGTTTTATAAAGGAATAATGGGCAAGGTAGACTGCATACATGTGTCGCCCGGACCTTTCAGCATATACAGAAAAGAAGCATTAGATAAGGTCGGAGGATTTGATGAGAATAATCTTACTGAAGACTTAGAGATCACATTAAGAATGCAGAAAGCCAATTACAAGATTGTACAACTGCTTAATACTGTCGTTTACACTAGAGTTCCCCTTACCTGGAAAGGTTTTTATAAGCAAAGAAACAGATGGTATAAAGGCACAATGATTAACATGTTCGGATACAAGGACCTTTTACTAAATAAGAAATACGGTGATTTCGGCATCATACAAATGCCAAAAATCCTATTATCAGGATTCATAGCGGTCTTTGTGTTTTTTCTCATATTGTATCATCTCATAAGACCGCTTTTCATGTGGATCTATAATTCAACTTTTGTAAATTTCAATCTTGATGTGATGATTGCAAATTTTTACAATACTATAACTAATTTCAATCTTTTAGACCTCAATTACACCAACATAATCTTCGGCGCAACAAGCATCATACTGGCCTTAATAATATTAAAACTGGCATTCAAATATACGCAAGAGCGGTACTCAAATCAAGGGTGGCTTTCTGTGCCGGCTTATTTGATACTTTACGGAATAATTGCTTCAGGCATCTGGCTGGGAGTTTTTATTGACTTAATATTCAGGAGGATACAAAAATGGTAAGAAGTGCAAGCAAAAAAAACATGCTTATAGCTGCTGTGATAACATTCAGCATATTTATAATCGGACTTTTAGTGGGAGTCTCAATGAGCGCGGAACGGGCAGAATACAGCAATGAACAGATGATAGAGCATAAGATGGAACTGGATAGCCTACAACTGCAGTATGCGTTTATCAATGAGGTTGAGATGGAAAACCACTGTGCGGCACTTTCAACTGCTATTGAAGAAAACGTGAAAAAGCTCGGGATTCTTGGGAGCAAAATCCAAAAATATTCAAGCGACATGAACTTTGATGAAGAAGAATATAACAGGCTTAAAAGAGAGTATGTGCTTTCAGAGATGAGGTTCTGGCTGTTCTCAAAAAAGGCACAAGAACTTTGCAAAGAAGACACAGCAAGAATAATCTATTTCTATTCCAATGAAGAAGAATGTTTCAATTGCGATGCTCAAGCAAAAGTGCTCACTTACTTGAAAGAGCAATTGCAGGATAAACTGCTCATCTTCTCAATTGACACTGCATTCAGGCAAGAGCCGCTGGTAGAAATGCTGCAAGAGACCCATAACATCACAGAGTATCCTTCAATACTTATCAACAACAAGCTTTATTCAGGGTTGCTTGACGAAGATGAATTAAGTCAGAGATTATGCGATATCTATAAAGAAAAACCTGCTATCTGTTAAATACCCAATATTTGCATCCTGGCGTTTCAGCCCGGTAAGCGATATTGAATTCAGAGCTTAGCAGATTTATCAATTCCTGCTTCTTTTTTTCGCAGGCAGAGTCATCAGGCGGGCAAAGCATGCCGCCTTCGCAAGTGTCCAGGAATATGTAACTTATGTTTTCAGGGTTTTCCTGGATATAGTCTATCCAATGCTGCGCAAGTTCTGTGTCAAAGACCATATAATACATTGGTATGACCTGCTTGGGAGAATATAAGTTTATTTTAGGGTGCATTGTCAAAATTTCGTGCTCAACTGATGAGACATTTTCAAGAAAAGAATGATAATTGGCACTAGATTCGGATGGTTGATGGAGAGGCTGCAGGTTTGCAAAAAGGAATGCAATGCTAAGCACTAAAACTCCCCAGAAAATCCATGATTTCCTGAAAACTTTTTTCATGCCGATAGCTGCCAGAATTGCCATGTATGGCAGGAAGATTATTGCAAACCTTATCTCCTTGTGGACATGCTGACTGAAATACAGGAAGAACAATGAACCCAGCAACAAAACAAGCTTATGCTTCCTTTTGAACAGGATTACAAAGCCCAAGACTGCAAAGATGTAGAACGCATTCTGCTTTAGGAGTTCCACAATGTAAAAATACCATGGGCCTGAAAAGATCCATGTGCCTGCCCTCTTGACTATAGAGCTTGCCCAAAGCAAAGGGATTACAGGGTTTTTGTAAAGGAAATAATTCACGATAAAATACGGCAGTGTCACAAGCAGGAAGGTAGTTATCATCAAGGCCAGCTGCTTGTACTTTCTTATGAGCAATATGGAGAACACAACAATCAATATGCCTTGCGGAAATTTTGTGAGAAATGCGATCCCTGAAAAAAGGCCTGCATGGATGTATCGCTTTTCCATAAAGAAGTATATTGCAAGGAGCGCGAAGAATACTGATGGAATCTCTGTGTAAAGCCTGAAAGTGAATGAGAAGAACACTGCTGAAAAGGCAAACAAGATTGCTGCAAACTTTCCAGAACCTTTTTCAATCTTTTCAGATATTAAGTATAAGAAGTAGATGGAACCCAAGCTTAAGAGCATTGTGATTAGTTTTCCCACCCATATCATGCTATAGCCCATTTTCCAGAAAACTCCTAATATCAGCGGCCAGACAAGAGGCCTTACTGGCTCCCAAAGGCCCATGTTGCCTAGTGAAAAAATATATTTAGCCATACCCAAGTAGACTGAAGCATCCCACCAGACAGCCTGCTGTTTAACCAAATAGATACACTGCAACACAAATGCTACAACCATTATAACAAATATTCTCAATCTCATAGTATTATTGGGTTTATATCATCAAAACTCGTCTGGCTTTTGAATTCCCTTGCAAGCTTGTAGCCGTAAGGGTATGCCTCTGAATGAAACAGTATTGCCTTATTAGTTATATCTTTTTCAAGCCATGCCTTTACTGCGTTATAATCGTCTGATGAAAATATCCTTACAGCAATTATGCTTGAATCCAATTTCTCTGCCTTTTCTATGACTCTTGACATCTGGCCAAATCCATCAACTCTTACAAAAGATGTATTAAGGGGGATGCCTGCCTCATCAAGCTGGTTGAAATATCTAGCTGGTGCGTCATAATACATAACACCAAATGTTTCAGGGTAAGCATCCATGACAACTACTGGCTCATGTTTTGTTATTTCTATGGGCCTGTTACCGAAAATTAATTTCTTATCTTTGATTTCGAAGGGAGCAGAACCCAAGATATTAAGATCTTGCCCCATAAGCCTAGGCAGGAAGCGGTCAGTATTGCATATGACTTTTATGCCTTTTTTTGCGATATATTCTGCTGCCTTTATCTTTCCGGGATGGTCGCAGCAGCCCATTACTGCAGAAGCGTTGCTGCTTATTGCCTGTTCCACTATCATGTTTATGCCGTGGGTGTCGATGACCATGGCTATGTCCTGCCTTAAGAACCTGGTTGTAGGGTACATTACCTTGTCTGCAGGAACCTCAAACATGAAGATGCCATTCTCGTTAGGAGCATACCATTTGCCTTGGTACTTTTTCAAAATCGTGCCCGTGGCTACTTCGTGTTTCAGCCCAGACGCTTTCATCTCAATTATCCTTCCGCCCTCGTGCCATCCTATGTCAGGCAAAAGCTCGTCTTCAGGATAAGTCAGGCTTTCTGAAAAAGTGTTAAGAGTGTTCGTGCTATAAGGGCTTTGTATCTGATAAGAAAGCCAATCCCTTGAAACCCTGTCTGCTTGCGATATCAAAACATCATTACTGTCCAATATGAATCCTGAGCTTCCTATTATAATGCTGGAAAAGTTTCCTGAAAAGAACTTGTTTTCATGCACCTGCCCAATCTCATAATCAAAATCGGGCTCTATTCCAAAACCCAAATCAAAATTGAGTTTGGACCTGAAATTGTTTCCGGTCTTGCGCCAGGCATCGGCTGCCCTTACGAAATAATACCTGCTGTCTTTAAGACTTGCCAAGGTTTCATAAAGCAATGCTTTCTTTTTCCAATCAGTGGTATACTCAATCTCGCGATAATAAAAGTCCTGGGCCAGGAAAAGCATGTCAGGATCGTTTTTGAGCCTGCCAAGCATCAGTGCTATGTCGCCCCTGGAAAACATGTCTGTAGTATTTTTCAGGCTTTTTTCAAGATGCGCCACATAATTGTCAACATCATAGCCTGAATCGCTCAAGACAGAAGTGAAATTATAAGCTTCTGCATTAGTATCAAATTCAGTTGCTGAACATCCCAGCAAAAATAATGTAAAAAATATTGCAATAAACCACGTTTTCATGTAATCTTAGAAAGAATGTAAATTAAAAAAGGTTTTGTTACTCAACCAAAAGCACTGCGTTTACACTGCCTTCTTGGCCCGGTCTTGAAGTTACTTTTGCCTTGCCAGCTTCAGTCTCAATAACTGCGCCCTTTGTAAGGATGTTTCTCCTGATAAAATGCCTGTTGGCAGAATTGTCCACTATGGCCTTAATCTTTACCTTCTTGTATTTCTTGTCCTTTGGATTATAAAGATTTACAATGTCAGCAGTCAACAACAGCTGTTTCTTATGTCCTCCTCGGGTCCTTAGTTCAGATTTCTTGGTCTCTCCCAATTTGGTCATTGTGGGAAGCCTTCTTTTTTCGTATGCCCTTTTCTTTCTGTAATCGACATACCTGCTTCCTGATACTTTTCTTCTTGGTCTAGATTTAGTTAATGCCATAAAAATTATTGAAATATGAGTCCTTTAAATAGTTTGTGTTTTTACTTCTCTGGCCTGTATTCCTTAATCCACTTGGTAAGCGTTTCTAGCGGCACTTTTTCGCCATTATTGTACCTTGGAAGCCTGCCATGCATTTGCATAACACCCTTGTCTTTTAAAAGGTCAACTGCGAACTCGTCGCCTTCCTCGGCAGTTACTATGCCATCTTGATTCTTATCCGCATACTTGAATATGGCCTTGTCCCATGCCTCATTATATTCTATCTCTATTATTGTGGGCCTTATGAATAAATAAAATGCTCCTGCTGAGATACCTGCAGCTATTGCGCCTACGAATGCTCCCTTGCATACCTTTAATAGAATATTTTCTATTGTCATAAAAAGTCCCTTGCTTATTTCATTTATATATTTTTGGAAATGAAGAATCCTGAAACACAAAATTTATAATAAGCTTGGTATTCTTTTGAGCCATGAGATTCAAAGAAGTTTATCTGGACAATGGAGCCACTACCAAAATAGACCCTAAAGCGCTTGAAGCCATGAGGCCATATTTTGAAAAGTATTACGGCAATCCGTCTTCCATACACACTTTTGGAGAAAAGGCCGGCGAAGGGCTAGAGAAGGCGAGAAAGATAATCGCAAAATCAATCAATGCAAAACCTGAAGAGATATATTTCACTTCAGGAGGCACTGAATCGAACAATCTGGCCCTGAAAGGCATTGCATTCGCAAACAAGGATAAGAATCACATCATTACAACAAAAGTTGAGCACAAGTCTGTCATCAACACCTGCAAGTGGCTGGAGAAGCAGGGCTTTAAGGTTAGCTATCTGAGCGTGGACAAGGAAGGGTTTGTTGATCCTGAAGAGCTCAAATCTGCAATCACCCCAGAAACTTTGATGTTCAGCGTAATCCACGGCAACAACGAAATAGGTACAATAAATAATTTGGAAGCATTAGGCAAGCTGTGCAAAGAAGCAGGCATAGAGTTCCATACTGATGCTTGCCAAAGCTATACGAAAACTGAGATAGATGTTGAAAAGCAAAATCTCAGCATGGTCACGTTAAACTCGCATAAGATTCATGGGCCTAAAGGCGTTGGCGCATTATACATAAGAAAGGGACTAAAGCTTGAGCCTTGGCAGCACGGCGGCAACCATGAAAAAGGCATGAGATCTGGAACAGAAAACGTGCACGGCATTGTGGGGTTTGCAGAAGCTGTGAAGCTTGGCATGAACAAGAAGCACGTGAAAACGATGGCTGAACTCAGGGACAGGCTTATTGAAGGCGTATTAAAGATTCCTGATACAAAGCTCAACGGGCCCAATGGGGAAAAAAGATTGTGCAACAATGCAAATTTCTCCTTTTTAGCAATCGAAGGCGAGGCAATTGGAGGCTACCTAAATCAGAAGATGGTGGCAAGCTCTACAGGCTCTGCTTGTTCTGCAAAGACGCTGCAGCCAAGCTATGTGCTAAAGGCGATTGGACTTACAGATGAGGAAGCCAATGGCAGCCTGAGGCTTACATTGAGCAGGTTCACAACAGAAGAAGAAATTGATTATGTTGTAAAGGTCCTGCCCAAGATAGTAAGCAAGCTAAGAAGATTCTCGCCCTTGACAAGTTAGAATATTTTTTTCAATACTTTAATTCTTGCATCATAATCCAATGAGAACCTGAAGATATTCCAAAAAACCTTTTGCAACCAAGCAATCCATTCCTCATCATAGACATCATAATAAATCCTTTTGCTCTTTTCCATCTCATAAGATTTAAAATTTTTCTCTTCTACCTTAAACTGTGCAAAGCTATCATCTATTATGGCTCCTCTTAAGGGCTGATAACAATGCCTTATTTCAATAAGGTTGGGATATTTTTTGATTAATGGCAAAAGTTGATTGATATTCCTTATGGAAGAAAAAGTTATTCTCGATAAGATTTTAAGAGAGACCTTCCTTTGGAGAAGTTCTTCCATAACAGATAAAACTTTTTTACCATTCTCTTCAATATTAGTAAAGGATAAATTGCCTGAGAAAAAAAGGATTTGGTTTTTTGCCTTCTTCATATTTGAAATCAAATTTTGATTATGCGGCAATTCATCTTCATGATAATCTTCCACAGAGGCCTTTTTCTTCTCTTCAGGAATAAACTGGTAAATCTCCATGAAATCAAAATCTTCTTTTCTCCTTCCCAATTTGATTTGCTCATAAAAATTCTCTTTCAAATCATCAGTGTGCATCGATTCTGCATGATTGTAGAATACAATCTTCAAGGCTCCTTGAGTCCCTTTTCTGAAAGTCTTTATGTCTAAGCGGCCGGTTTGGCTTTTTATCTGCTTTACATAAGAGTCTGCCGTGAGCCAGCTTTTCTTTATGAGCTTAGAAATTTCCTGTACTGTCTTAGGCTCAGCTTTTACAAAATTGATTATTTTCTTGATATCCTGTTCTCTCAGCACCATTTTATATAAGGAAACATAAGGAGTTTAAATAATTTATTAAACAATGTTATAAAAAAATTGAACTTAAGCTTATATCTAATTAAACACTATACTGTATTGGGTGATATCATGATTAGAGGGATAGGCATTGACGGCGTCGTATCTGAAATAGGATGCTTGACAAAGAGTGATAGATTTATTGCTAAAAGGGAAGAATTGACAAAAAGCCTGATGCGCAGGTATAAGGCTGAAGACCTTGAAGCTGAAAGAGCCATAAATCATGCGATAGATTGTGGAGCCATATACCAAGAAGGCAGCAATATATGCCTAAGCATGGAAACAAACGAAAACTTGTTAGAAAAGATTTGCCCTTTCTGCGGTAAGGCCTTGAATTACAAGAAAGAAGATTATAACGAATAAAAAATGATTTCAAACATAGTAAAGATAGAAAAAGAAAAGGACTGTTATGTGCTTTTCAACAAGAGAGGCATGGTGCTTGAACTAAGCCCTGAAGAATACAGCACCTTCAAGAAATACGGAAAGCAGAAAAATTTTCCTAAGAGGCATAGGGAATTTTTCAACAAACTGTGCAATTATGAAATGACTGACTTCCAGGATTATCAAGCTAAAGATGCAAAGAAAGACTATTCAAAAAGGCTGCTCCATCATGATTCTGCTGATCCAGTTTTTAAGGCTCCAATCATAGCACACTTGGGCATAACGCAAAGATGCAACATGCGCTGCAGATACTGTTCTGTCAGGGAACCTTACGAGAGTATGAAGGAACTTTCAACAGAGGAATGGAAAAAAATAATCAAAAATATTGCCGAGCTTGGAGTTTTTCAGATAGGCTTCACAGGAGGAGAACCAACATTAAGAGAGGATTTGATTGAACTTGCAGAATATGTCAACAGCTTAAACTGTACTTTTAATCTGACAACGAACTGCTGGCACCTCAGTGAAGAAATGATTGCCAAGCTAAAGAAAGCAGGCATGAGGCAATGCCAGGTATCATTAGACAGCCATTTGCCTGAAGTTAACGACAAACTCAGAACCGAAGGCAGTTGCAAAAAGGTGCAAAAAGCCATAAGGCTGCTTAGGAAACATAATATAACTGTGGGCATAGACTGCGTTGTTTCAAACAATAACATAAGGCATATAGAAAGCTTTGTGGAATGGCTGGGAAAAGAAAATGTGCCCTTTCTTACACTGATAAAAATCAAGCAGGGAGATTTGGCTCTAAGCTTATTCAAGGAACTGCTGCCTCCTTATGAAAAATACAGCAGGCTTATTGAAAAGCTTTGCAGCAGGGAAAATAAAAATCCAAACATAACAATAGACTGCGGTTCAGTGAGCAACCTGCAATATTCATTGAAAGAGGAAGATTTGCATAAGATACCTGTTGCAGGCTGTCCAGCAGGGCATACATTATTGTCCATCTCTCCAAACGGAGACATGTATCCGTGCGTGGCCCTAGGGCAGGATGAATTCAAGATAGGCAATGCGCTGAAAGATGATCTGAAAAAGCTGTGGCAAAAAAGCAAAGTCCTTAGAGAACTTAGGCAGGTTAAATCAAAAGTAAGCGGAAAATGCAGGGATTGCGACAGGCTGGACTACTGCAGGGGCGGATGCAGAGGGATAGCATACTCGCTTTACCATAATCTGTGGGAAGCAGATAAAACATGTAGGAGGTGAAACTATGGAAATAAGAGCTGACGTCTTTATGAGCGGGCATTATGCTTATTTTTGCGAGCTGCCTTGCTAAATATATGGATAAGCAGAATTAAAAAAATTCTTTTTTTATTTTAACCAAGGGAGGAAAAATGGAAAGGAGACTAGTTGAAGTGGCTTTCGAGGTCACCTACAAATGCAACCTGAGATGCAGACACTGCTATAACAGGAAAAATCTCAGCAATAAAGAAGAAATGGAAACAAGAGAGGTTTTCAAGGCATTAGAGATAATAAGGAGATTCGGTGCAGAGAAAGTCAAGTTCGGGGGAGGAGAACCGCTAACAAGAAGAGACTTCTTTGAAATATTAAATCATGCAAATGGGCTAGGTTTTGAGACCAATTTTTCAAGCAATGGACTATTAATTCAAAAAAATCTACAGGAAATTGTGGCTGCAGGAATGAAAAGAGTGCAGATCAGCCTTGATAGTGTCGGCGAGAAACATGACACAGCAAGAAATTACAAGGGCCTGTTCAAGATAGTTGAAAATTCAGCAAGAATCCTCAAGGAAAAAGGCATAAAAGTTGATTTCGCCACCACATTAACAAGAAACAATCATCGTGATTTTAATTTAATTCTTGATTTCTGCAAGAGAAACAATGCAAGAAGATGGCGGATAATGAAATACATCCCTTATGGGATTGAAGATAAACTGATGCTCACTAAAAAGGAATATAAGGCAGCTATAGAAAGTATCCTGAAACTTAAAGGAGAGACAAAAGAACCAGAAATAATAGTCGCAAGGGAATTTGACCTGATAAGGGATAAAAAAGACTACAATGACATGCAGTGTTTCGGAGGCAAGAGCTTTTTCAGCCTGAAGGCAAACGGAAATGTCACGCCCTGTTCCTACATAGACAACATAATATGTGGCAACATTCTCAGAGACAGAATTGAGGATATCTGGAATAACATAAGGATGGTTGAATTCAGCAGGGACCACCATGATACAGGATGCGAATTTGCAGAAAAATGCAAGGGCGGTTGCAAGGCAGTATCCCTTCGCCTTGGAAAGAAAGTTCATTGTGATCCTTACTGCTGGACAAAAATGTCTAGAAATTCTACAAGAGCTTAAGGAAAGATTTATAAACAAACATCTTTTCCTTGTAATAACAAATTTTTGTTTTATTGGAGGAAACACAATGGAAAGTACAGACAGGCCATTAGACGCATTAAACAATGCACGAAACCAAAGAGTCATAGTAGAACTGAAAAACAAGGCACAAGTTACCGGCAAGCTGAAAGCATTCGACATACATATCAATGTTGTTCTGGAAGAAGCTGAAGAGCTTGAAAACGGCGAATTGAAAAGAAAATTAGGAACCACATTCATCCGTGGCGACATGATAGTAATCATATCACCTGCATAAAGGTTTTTTTAGAAAATGACAAAAGGCGCAGCATCAATGGGTAAAAAATCCGGTAAGGATATACATATCCGTTGCAGAAGATGTGGAAGAGCAAGTTATCACAAGATTGACGGAGTCTGTTCTTCTTGCGGTTACGGCAGAAGCAAAAAGATGCGCAAATACAATTGGCAGAAACCGGAAAAAAGGCCCACCAAACGCTGAATTCTTTAGACTATGAAAGACCTTAGCATCTTGCTTAATAAATATTTTGACAGCAAAAAGCTTAATCCTGAAGAGCAAAGACTAATAGATGAATACAGGCTTGATTGCATTCTTGAGGCAAATTGTCCTGATTTTACGCACCCTTACACAGCCTATAGCTATAACCTGCCCATATATCTTAAGCTGGCACAGTCACATACTGATTTTGAAAGCATATTAAAGAAAGAGCTGAAAAACAGAAAACTTATCGAGCTGGGCCCGGGTGCAAATCCGCAGGCAGAATGGGCACTAAAATACGGCATAAAAGAATATGTCGGAGTAGAGCCTTTTAATTCTGAAATCTCAGCAAAGGCTCTTCCCAAAGATCAAAAGCTTAGCATAGAGCCATGCAAGGAAGCGCTGCATTATCTGCTTGGAGTTGAAGAATCAAGTTCAGTAGTGATAAGCATGGGCATGATGTGCGAAGAGGTTTATCATTTCAGCAACAAGGACTATTATAAGTTCCTAATTAAAGAGATTGCAAGGGTAACTCCAAAAGGTGCGCCAACAATCCACATAAATGGACCCCATAACAGTTTTGCAGAATATTTCAGGCAATTCGGATTCAAGGCCCTGGAAGGCCTCTTGGGAGACGCAATTTTCATAAAACAATAACATTTTTATAGCCAATGTTACTTACTTTTTGCTTATGCAGGGGTGCCGGAGCGGTCAAACGGGATGGGCTTAGGACCCATTGGCTTAGTGCCTTCGCAGGTTCGAATCCTGTCTCCTGCATTTTTCTAAAATAGCCTTGCACAATAACTACCTGCCGTAAGTATTCTAAAACGAAAAG
This sequence comes from Candidatus Woesearchaeota archaeon, assembly GCA_964522895.1. Lineage (GTDB taxonomy): Archaea > Nanobdellota > Nanobdellia > SCGC-AAA011-G17 > GW2011-AR17 > JAHIMK01. The sequence continues at coordinate 19,175 of CAZFZD010000002.1, forward strand.
TTTATAAATATGGGTATTACTAATTAGTAGTAAAATGTTAAATAAAATTATCAAAAAAGCCAAGAAAATTGTCCCAGCATTAGCACTTGCAGGAATGGCTTATATGCCAGCAAATGCAAAAGCTGACTGGGGAGATAAGGTAACTAATCCAAAATCCGAAATTGTAGTTACTCTTGGCCAAAAAAATGAAGAGCTTATGGGAAGACCTTTCTCAAAAGGCCCAAAGATTGAGATGCACGGAAAGGGAAGGCTAAAGTTCAATGAGGTTTCTGGCTTGAAGCTTGAAGGAAGGCTTAATCTTGAAAACCTTGCTTATGAGAATTTTGATGGAAGGAACCAAAGAACAGAGCTTGAAACAAATGGCATCTTTGAAGTTTATTTCAACAATTCGCCTAACTTAACATTCAAATCAGGTTTTGGTGTTGATCTTGATTTTAACCATACAATAGAAAGGATTGAAAACACAAAAGTAAAATCAAGCAATATAACTGTAGGGCCAGCATTGACAGGCAACATGGATTCAAAGTATGTTGATTTTGATGTTCTAGTAAGCGCGGGTTTCGGAGAAGCAGGAAACGGCGTCCGCGGAAGAGGGCTTGCGATAAAGCCTAAGCTGCAAAGCGAATTGGATATTGACTTAAGGCCTGTAAATGTGCCGCTTAACCTAGAAGGCATAGGAGAGATTGAAGTTACTGTTTTGGAAACAGAAAATACTTCAAGAAACGAATATAATCTTAAGGCTGGCGCAAGATTGAATTATGAGGTATATGACAACACTTCAATAACTCTTGATTACAGCCATACATGGCATTACGGGAATCAGGACAATGTCAGCTCAGATAATTTATCTGCTGGTTTAAAATACGAATTTTAACACTTTTAAATGATAAATATAGAAAGATTTATAAAGCAAATCTTGTTCGATTCTAACCATGAAAAAGCTAATGTTGATGTTACTGGGATTAATAGTACTTTTTTCCGCATGTGTTAGTGCGGCAGACTATCAGATTGAAAAGCTTGCCATAAACGGGCTTATCATTGAAGATGAAACAGTGGCATTAGACCTGGGCACTAGAGTGCAAGTGGATGTCTGGGTAAAAGGTTTTGATGAGCAGGATGTAAAAGTGAAGGCATGGATTGCAGGCTATGAATATGATGATGTGCAGGATGTGTCCGAAACTTTCCAGGTTTCTGAAGATACTATGTACAGAAAAGAATTGTACTTGGAAATTCCAAGAGATTTAAGGCTTGATGACAAGGATTACAAGCTTTACATTGAAGTGTATGATAATGAAGATTATGTCGAGAAAAGCTATGACATCTATATACAGGAAAACATCCATGATGTGGTAGTGCAGGACGTAATCATAAGGCCCAACACTATTGTTGATGCAGGAAACACATTAGCAGTCAAGGTTAGGCTTGAAAATTATGGAAAAAGGAAAGAGCAGGATGTCAAGGTGAAGGTTTCAATGCCGCAGCTTGGCACTACTTCAGTAACATGGGTTGACCTGCTTGATTCAATTGACAGTGATGATAATTCTGAGAGCACAAGCTTCATTCCCTTGAACATTCCGGAAGATGCTCCTACAGGAGATTTCCAGCTTAAAGTTGAAGCATACTACAGCAATCTTCACGAGACTGCTGAAACTGGCAGAATGATAAGAGTTAAAGGCATTGATGATGTGGCTGAAAAGCAACAAGGCAGCATTGTTTCCATAAACTCTAAAAAGGAACTTGAGCTTGAAAAGGAAACCGAGTATAAAGTGGGCATAATGAACCTTGAAGATGAAAGTAAAAAGTATGAGCTTGTTGTAAGCGGATTGAGTTCATGGGCAGAGTATGAAGTTCATCCTGAAAACCTTATGCTTTCAAGCAAAGAAGGTTCAGAGTTTACCATAGCGATATTGCCTGTTGAAGAAGGAAGCCACAGGTTCAGCATCAAGGTTCTTGAAGGCGGTGTTCTTATTAAGGAAGCACTTTATGATCTCAATCTTGAAGATGATAGCGGATTGTTTGACAGCAATAGGAACCTAGTGCTTGGAATAATGATTGTTGTCTTGGTAATCGCATTGATTGCAACTATCGCGCAGGCAATGAGGCCCGACAACAGTTAAGGTTTTTTTAATAGTTCTAAGAATTTTGGCAATGAGTCCCTGTAAAATGTGAAGCCGCCGGCTTTCTCATGCCCTCCGCCAACAAAACCTTCTATCTTATCATTGAATTCGCTTAAAAAAGATCCTGCGTCAAAATCCATTGTATCAGGGACACGCATACTGCCTATGACTTCCTCGTTATAGAGGTTCATGACCATAATGGGCTTGTTGTTTATGTGGCGCGCTGCAAGCACTCCCTGCACATTGTACTTGTCTTCTATTATCATGTAGTCAAGCTCGCCATTGGATTCAATCTCCACTTCCTGGCTATAGCTGTCCCTTAAAATTCTCTTGAAGTTCTGCAGTTCCATGGCCAAAGGATGCATGTTGTTGACAAAAGGCTTGTAGCATTCTATGCTCTTCAACAGTTCCAGCGGTATGTCTCCGCACCAGTGCAGCCTTTTTCCCGTGTTAAGGGCAGACACATACTTTTCTATTTCAAGGTAATGGCCGTCAGAAAAGAAGCTTTTCCTCTTTTGCATCATTTCAGGCATAATCTGGTTTGCTGTTATGTGCAGTTCTGGAGGTATGTCTTCCCTGTCGCCTCCATCTCCAAAATAACCCATCAATACTAGAAAAATTAAATAGGGATCAGTTGTACCCTTAAGAAAATTCTCATAAATCAATAATGTGTTGGATTGTTTTTCAGGATCATGGACTGTAAGGTGGAACTTGTCAGCATCTTCATTAGGATGGTGGTCAATGTATACTACTTCTACTGGTTTTTTTAGGATTTCTGTAGAAGCTGCAATGTCTGCACAGACAACCACTTCAGTCTCTTCTTCTATGTCTTCAGTTTCAATAAGAAACGGCTTTCCTTTAGTCATGGTTTTTATGTTTTTAGCATAAGGCTTTATTATGTGGTACATCAATGCTGCGGAAGCTACACCGTCAGTGTCCCAGTGGCCGCAGACCTGTACTTTTTTTCCCTTGACCATAGAAATTAGTTCTTGTTTCATTCCAACAATTTAAAAAAAACCGATCATATATTAAGCTATCTGCTTTTTTTCACATTCCTTTTCTCACAGAGCTTTTCAATTATGCATTTGGAACAGAAAGGGCTTATTGGCTTGCAAGTGTTCTGGCCGTGCTTGACAAACAGCTCATTTATTTCTAGCCAATGCTTTTTCGATATAATCTTCATTAGTTGGAGTTCTGTCTCTTCAGGGCTTTTTGTCTTTACCAAGCCGAGCCTGTTTGATATTCTGTGGCAATGTGTGTCAATCGGCATGGCTGGCTTCTTGAACGCGTGAGTCAGTACAATCCCTGCTGTCTTCCTTCCGACGCCCTTAAACTTCAACAGCTCCTGCATAGTATCAGGAACTTGTCCAGAATATTCTTTTATGATCTTTTTGCTCGCTTCCCTTATCCTTTTTGCCTTGGTCTTGTAAAACCCTATAGGATATATGAGCTTCTCTATCTGCTTTGGAGTTAATCCTGCCATCTTCTTGGGCGTATCGGCTTTTTCAAAAAGCCTTGTTGCAGTGGGATAAGTGAGTTCGTCCTTTGTCCTGTGGGAAAGCATGCAGCTTATCAGCACGTAAAAAGGGTCGTCGTTTGCCTTGGCAAGAAAGAATGTATCATCGTATTGCTTTTTCAGCAGACTTATTATCTTGTTGACTTTTTTCATCCAATATTAGGTAGGGGAAAGTTTTATAAAAGACTTCTGTTACTGCCAGTTGCATTTCAAATATGGAGGCAGGTAAAATGAACCAGTACAGAATGGACGGAACAAACTTTTTGGGCATTGAAAGCAAGAACGATGCAGAAGAGCATGAAGATGTCAAAAAGATGAAAACCCTTGAGGCAAAGCTCAACAAGCATTTTGATATGAACTGGCCTAAGAAGGACGAAAACTTCTATAGAAGCGACATCTGGCTAGGCATATATTAGATTTTTTTTATCTTTGCCACAAAGAATCCTTCGGTGTCGTTGTCTTGGGGCCAAATCCTTAATGTTTTTTTTACTTCTGATGAATATTCTTTTCCATTGAATTCTTGTATGGGCCTGCTGCTCTTGATATCCAAGCTTATCTTCTCAACCTTTATGTTGTCAAACTCTTCCAGCATAAAATCCACTATGCCTTCGTTCTCATCCGGCTCAAGAGTGCAAGTGCTGTAAACTAACGTGCCTTCTGGCTTAAGCCTGTTGAAGGCTGTCTTTACGAGCTGCTTTTGCAGGCCGTGCATCTTTCTTGAAAATTCAGGATTCCAAATATCTATTGTTTTCAATGATTTTCTTATTGTGCCGATACCTGAACAAGGAGCATCCACAAGAATCTTGTCAAAGTCAATGCCTGTCTTTTCAAAATGCCTGCCCTGCATCAATGTTATGACTGTGTTTGTTGTTCCGCAGCGTTCAAGATTGGTTACTAAAGGCTTCATCCTGTCTATGCGGTTGTCGTTTGCTATCAAGAGGCCCTGATTGTCCATCATTGCCGCAATCTGTGAGGCTTTGGATCCAGGTGAAGCGCACATGTCCAAGACTTTTTCATCTTTTTTTGGATTGAGGACAATAGGTGGTATCATTGAAGCTGCGCCCTGTATGTATATCTTACCTAAGAAATGTTCCATAGTATTTCCTATGCCATAACCTTCAAGCCAAAAGCCCTGTTTGCACCAAGGAACTTGTTTGAGTTTCATGCCCTTGAAATTCTCTTTTATTTCCTTGACAGTTGACTTTATGGTGTTAACGCGGATAGATTTTTTCAACGGTTTTACAGAGTATTCGAGAAACTTATCTATGTCAGTAAGAGGCTTATAATGTTCAATGAATCGCTTTTTCCATTGCGGAGGCATGTTTACTGTTATGAGGATAACTTTTATAAAGCTATTCTTCTTAAATTGAATAACCATGTACCACCCAGGAAAAGTTCTAGGAATATTCAGAAGCAAGGAAAAGGACGTAAAGTCTTCAGACGAAAGTACTCAAGCATTGATTGAAATGTGGGACGAGAACATATTCACATTATTAGTTGATCCAAAGATAGCTAAGAGCTTAAAAGAAAAAGATGTTGTGCTGGTAGATTACAGCCCGATTTCTGAAAAAATGCCCGTAGCAAAACAGACTGTGAAGAAAATAGTTTATAAGAAAAAGGCAAAGAAGCTATGGGATGATTATAAAGAATATGCAAGAAAAAAGAAAAAAGAGAGTGCTACTAAAGCGCCCATAAGAAGTTATATGGGTTAGCCTTCAATACACTTTTGGCCATCCCAGCATTCGTCTGGACCGCAGTCGCAGCTTTCTGTCAATACTTGCGCACACATATCTCCTGCGTTGCAGAAGTCAGCGCATGCATCTGGGAATGTTTTCCATTCTCCGCCCTGTTCTTCACAAGATCCCTGCTCAGTCATAGTTCCTGAGCATCCTGCAATTAAGAGCAAGGCAGCCAATAATATTATTATGCGTTTCATGTGTTGATTTAATCTTTCTCTGTTTAAAAGGATTGTCATAGCTTTTATTTAAGTTGAAGTATCCTAATTCTAAAAATCATTCTAGCAGTAATCCGTTATATTTTATAATCTTTTCAAAAATCTTTTCATTCTTGAGACTATTATTTATCAAGGAAAGATAATCTGAATTAAGAGAATTTGCTAGGTCTTCCGGTGTTTTAAAAACTATATTTGCTGCTGGCATCCATTTATAGCCGTGCATATATTCAAAACCTTCTTCAATAATCTGGAACCTTGACCAATAACCATATCCGCTTTTATGCCCAAGTCGGTGTCCATGTGATTGGGATGCAAAAACCTCTAGCTTTCCAGGGCATAGCTTGAACATTTGCTTGCCTTCAAAAGTTTTTAAAAACTCGTCGCGCCAAGAGAATATATCTTGTGAGATGTATAATTTTGAATCTGCCTTTAAATTTTCCTGTTGCTGCTTTTTAATTTTAATTCTTTCAGATTCCTCTTTATCTCTTTGCATCTCTTTTTTTCTTTTTGCATCTTTCAATGCTAAATCACGGACCAATTCTTTTATCTCTTTAGGGATTTTCATTATTAACACCAATTAAGACATATGTTTTGTCTTTTTTA
>CAZFZD010000003.1:0-1733 GCA_964522895.1 Candidatus Woesearchaeota archaeon
GATAGAAAAGGAGGCATCAGAAAAAAAGCTAAAGAACATAAACAATTTGGAATCTCAGATATAATCTTAATTGGAAAAGATGAGTTAAGAGATAATAATATTACATTAGACGAAGGGAAAAATACAAAAAAAGTTAAAAGAGAAGACTTATTATAATATTTAAAATGATAAAGCCAAAAAAATTAGAAAATGGTCAAACAATTGCATTTGTTGCACCTGCATCAGGCTTTGCTGCACTAGTGCCACATAGACTTGACAAAGCTAAAGAGTATTTTGAAAAACAGGGATATAAAGTAAAAGTATATCCAACTGCAAACAAGATTTCAGGGTTTAGTTCTGACACTCCAGAGAATAGGGCAAAAGATTTAATGGATGCTTTTAAAGATGAAGAAGTCAATGCAATTATTTGTACCATTGGTGGCAATTCTTCACACCAAATATTAGAATATTTAGATTTTGAGTTAATTAGGAATAATCCCAAAATATTTTGTGGATTTTCAGACATAACAAGCCTGCAGCTAGCATTATTCAAGAAATCTGATTTAGTAACTTTCTATGGACCTGCAGCAGTTACACAATTTGGAGATTTTCCCGAACCTAATGGTTATACCTTAAGTTATTTCAAAAAATCAGTTCATGGAACTGTTGGAAAAGTAAGTCCCTCTGAAAATTGGAGTGATGATAAAAGTGCAAATTGGATGGAAAAAGAAGATATTAATGCGATTAGGAAATACAAACCAAATAAGGGATATCAATGGTTAAAAGAAGGAAACGCCGAGGCAGAAATACTTGGAGGTTGCTTACCAGTAATTATGCACCTAAAAGGGACTGAGTACTGGCCAAGTTTCAAAGATAAAATTCTTTTGTTAGAAACACCAGAAGGCCATGATTTTTGGAAGGGGCAAGACTTATCAGATGTTGATGCTTTCTTAACCAATCTGAGGATAGCTGGAGTTTTCAATGAAATAAAAGGAATTGTTTTTGGAAGAGGATTTGGATATTCTGAAGAGGAAATAAAAACTTTGAAAGAATTAATTCTAAAAAATACAAAAGGATTTGATTTCCCAATATTATACGGTGTAGATATAGGGCATACAGATCCAATAATAACAGTTCCACTTGGCTGTAAGGTAAAAATTGATTCTGCTGAAAATCTATTTGAAATAACTGAAAGTGGAGTAGATGAAAGTAACTAAAAATGGAAGATATTGAAAAACTTTCATATACTGATTTTGTAAGTTTAATACAAGAAGAGAATAGGCCATCTGGAGGAAAAAATACTATTAGAGAAATTTTGATTAATACATTTATCAATAAAGATTCTAAAGTTTTAGAAGTTGGGTGCACTAATGGTTTTACTAGCCTCGAGATAGCTAGAACAATAGGATGCAAAGTATGAGGAATAGATGTTAATGCAAATTCTATTGAAAATGCATATAAAAGAAGAGATGAGTCAATTAAGAGCCATGTAAAGTTTGAGGTAGGAAACGCCTATAATCTTCCTTTTGACGATAATATGTTTGACTTAGTTATTTGTGGCAATGCAACTTCATTTATGAATCAAAAAAATAAGGCGATTGAAGAATACAAAAGAGTTTTAAAACCATGGAAGTATGTTGCTATAGTCCCAATATATTATTTGGGTAAAGTTCCAAAAGAAGTAGTAAAAAAAACAAGCGAAGAAATAAATGTTGATATAAAAATCATGTCAAAACAAGATTGGATTGATATCT
>CAZFZD010000003.1:1743-23999 GCA_964522895.1 Candidatus Woesearchaeota archaeon
ATCTTTAAAGATTCTGGATTTGAAGTTTATTATGTAAGAGATTTCTGTTTTGATTATAAAACTGAAGATCAGATTATCCATTATGTGAAAGAATCTCTAAATAAACCACATTTGAATGAATTACCAAAAGATATTTTCGATAAGATTTTCAAAAGATGGAAAAACACAATGGCTGTCTTTAATGAAAATTTAAAATATACAGGATTTTCAATTATGATATTGCGTAAACGAATTGAAAAAGAAGAAATTGAATTGTTTAGTTATACAGCTACAAATAAAAATTAAGTTAAAAATTCCCTTAATGTTTCATTTGCTATTCAAGAATTCCTCTTCCATGAAATGCAATTTTCCAGGAACTATCAAACATTGCGGAAACTTGTTCAGCTTAGCCTTCATAACTTCTTTGGCACTGCCGTAAACAATCTCTTCATTATCAGTGCCTAATGCTGCACAGCCAAGGCATTTTGTATCCTGGTCAAAAACCTTACCAGAGCGTCTTGATTCCACTTCAAGCAGGTATTCTATGGCCTCCCTGACTGTCATGAAATTGTCTGCCAAGGGTTCAAGATCCAAAAGAAATAAAGTGTGCATATCCTTGTTATCCTTGAGCACTTCGTAAGGCGCTTCAACATTCTCATTTTCAAAAGGTATTGAAGCCACTTTGCCGAACTTATACAATGACAGGCCGGTATCGCTCACTGCTGTAAGTACAGAGCTGTTATGTATAATCTTGACCTTGACTCCCATATCCTTGGCGCTTTCCATCACAGTATGGTGCGTTGTTGCAGAAAACACGTCTCCTATAATAAGCAATGCAACATCGTTGTCTTTGGCTTTTGCAAGAATCTCCTTGTCGATATGCTTTTCAACAATCTCCCTGTCAGCAGGTATTATTTTCTTGCCGTAGAAATCTTCAAGCTGTTTTATGTCTACTTGAAGTTTTGAAGTGTAGCTTTCAAGATATATGAAGTTGCATTTCCGTACAGCTTCAAGCCCTTTTACGGTGATGTCCTTCTCATCGCCAAGCCCTAAGCCAATTATGTATAGCATTATCCTGATACCTTAAGCTCAATGTCCTTGTCCAAGTCCAGGGCCTTTATCAGCTCCTTGCCCAGCTTGCTCTTCTTGTTGATCTTGATTTCGCCTTTCTTGCTTGTGGTAGAAGTGAAAAGATACCTGTCTCCAATGAAGGTGTCTATTGATTCTCCCGGATTGGCAGTGTTGAATATTATGTAGTTGCCTCGCTCTTTAAGATTGTATTTTATGACTTTCTCTTTTGGAGCTTTCTTGTTTTTCATGGCCTCAAGCTGTATGTTTATGCCTAGCCTTTCCTCAATCTTCTCTATGTTCTTGCCCTGATGGCCTATGATTTTTGGAAGGTCCTTATTAGGGACATATACTATTGCCTTGTGCGGGCTTGCCATCTCTGCCTCGACAGAAGTAGTTAATTTGGAGAATGCCTTTTCAACCTGCCTTGCCGCTAGGTTGTTCACTCCGGTTGTCTTCTGTTCAACTTTTGAAACAGGCACCATGACTGTCTGCTCGCCGTAGCTGTACATTTCGTATTCCAGCGCTTTTGTCTCAAAGTCCTTGACCTCGACAACAGGTCTTGCCAAATCCGCTTCAGTCATTCCAGTAGGCACTTTTACCGCCATGTTTATGCTTAATACCTTTCCAATCTGCCCCTTGTCGATAAAAATGAGTGTATCTATGACCTGCGGTATAACGCCTAACTCGGTTCTTGTTATGAACCTTTGCACTGCGTCAATTGGTTTTGTGGCGTGAATGACTCCTGCAAGCCCTATGCCTGCAAGCCTTAAATCAATAAATAATTCAAAGTCAGACGTGTTACGCATCTCGTCGAATATGCTATAGTCAGGCCTTGAAAGCAACAGTATGTCGTGTATCTCCTGAGCGTCGCCGTGGCTTATCGCGTACTGCGTAATTTTTGGGCTTAGCATCATATCTCTAGGCGCTTCAATAGTCTTAACAATCTTGTCCATACCTGCATAGAATTCTGCTAATGAGCTTGCGAATGTTGTCTTGCCTGAGCCAGGTGCTCCTGCAATAACAATGCCTGAGGCCTCGTGCTTGAACCTTTCCTTGAGTTCGTCGCTCATCTCGTATTCGTTGAAGTCAAGCTTTTTTACAGGCCTTGATGCCGTAATCTCCCAGCCGTCGCTGAACGGCGGCCTAGTGATGACAATCCTGAACAGGCCCATCTGTACTATGGTGCTGCCTGTCCTTTCTATCTCTATGAAAGAATCATTTCTTACTCTTGGGCTTTCGATAATCTCCTGTGAAATTGCTTTGATTTCATCCTTGCTTATCGGCTCTTTCTGTATGGGCACGAACTTCCATTCGCCCGGCTTTCCTTTTTTTGCATAGGCTATGACGTTTTCTTTTATATGGACGCTCATGGTTTCCTTGTCAAAGAGCTTTTCAAGTTTTGTAGTTTCTGCTTCTTTCTTTGCAGCTATCAGAAGTGTCTTGAGGCCGTTGGCTTCAGCTGCATCAGCTCTTGTGTCAGAAGCAGTAATCAATAATGCGTCTTCGTCAAAGGCAAGCTGCCTTGCCAATGAGTCAAGCCCTATAAGATCGAGGTTCTTAATCTCGTATTCGCTAGGCCTTTTTCCCTTGAAAGAAAGTTTTGAGCCGAGTTCCTGCCTTAGCTCCTTGAGCTCGTCAAGCCCGATGTAACCAACTGCTATTTCCTGTCCGGCCATATGCTCGAACACAGAGATAAAAGCTTCTGGGATTATGAGTGCTGAAATAGAAATTTCCTTGTTTTGCAGCTTTTTTGATAAGATGCCTCCTGTAATGATGGAAGCGTCAGCAACTGCTTTTGTTATAGTTTTCTTTGGCATTACTATTTTTTATTCAAACATCTTATTTAAACTTTTGCTATAGCTTGTATTTTTTCTTAGCAAGACTAATTGTTCAAGCTTAAAGATGTGTCTTAAGCGAGTGAAACTTGCTTATTTTGTGAAAAGGATTATTCTTTACAATGTCTCTTAGGTAATTTTTTCACTCTAGATAAACCTAGTAAATGAGTTTTTTGAATCAATCAAGGAAAAAGCTTATTCTTAAGATAACGAAAACTTTTTAAATAAACTCAGTTTCTCTTGCTTAAGTTTTTGAGGTAAAATATGGTAAGTATGCACGATGTTGACACAAATGAACTTATAAAATCCTTAGCTGAAGCTCTAAAAAAGACTGAAAATATCAAGATTCCTGAATGGGCAATGTTTGTAAAAACTGGCCAGGCTAAGGAGAGATTGCCTTTACAGCCAGACTGGTGGTTCCACAGGACAGCAGCAATACTGAGGACTGTGGCTATCAAAGGGCCGATAGGAATCAACAAGCTTAAAATCAAGTTCGGAAGCAAGAAAGACAGAGGCCATAAGCCTGAAATCTTCAAAAAAGCTTCTGGAAAAATATTAAGATCAATCTTACAGCAGTTGGACAAGGAAGGCTTGACCAAGTTTGATGAAAAAGGAGTTCATAAAGGAAGAGTCATTACGCCTAAGGGTCAATCATTGCTTGACAAGATAATCAAGAGAAAATGAATCTTGAAGACCTTAAAAAAAAGCGAATGCAGGAATTGCAGGAGCAACAATTTCAAAATCAAATGCAAGAGCAACAGGCCTTGCATCAACAGATGGCACAGCTTGAGGAAGGTGCAAAGAACTGGATGCTGCCGGAAGCCTTATCAAGGTACGGCAACTTAAAGATTGCACATCCGCAGAAAGCCTTGCAAGTGGCTGCCCTGATAGCGCAATTTGTGCAACAGGGAAAGCTTAATGAGGCTATCACTGACGAGCAACTCAAAGAATTGCTCATCTATCTGGACGAAAGAAAGGACATGAGCATAAAAAGGAAATAAAAAAATGGCAAGAGTTAAACCAGCTGCAAAGAAGAAAAGATTGGCAAAGAAGGGAAGGCAGACCAAGTGGGCTCCGTTTTGGACAGTACCTAAGGTACATGGAAAGAGCAGAAAAGTGCATCCCGGAAGGCACACGGTTATTAAGCGTAGCTGGAGAAGAAACAGGACAAAGGCTTGAAAATGAAAAGGAAATATGTTATCCCGTTGAGAAGAGAATGGCTTAAAGTGCCCATATATCACAGGTCAAGAAAGGCTGTAAAAGCTGTAAGCAATTTTATTTCTAAGCATATGAAGAATGATGATGTGAGGATAGGCAAATATCTTAACCTGAAACTTTGGTCACGGGGCAACAGGAATCCTCCGCACAAAGTTGAAGTCATTGCTGAGCAGCATTCTGATAAGAAAGATAACCAGGAATTCAAGTTTGTAAGGGTAGAGCTTGTCGGAGCGCCCAAGGAAGAGAAGAAAGCTCCCAAGAAAAAGAAGCTTCTTGAAAGGTTAAAGGACAAGGTTGAAGGAAAGGAAGATGTTGTTGCTGCGAAAGCTGAAGATGAATCTCAAAAGAAAAACAAGGAACTTGCTGAAGAAGTGAAGGAAGAGAAGCAGAAGGATGAGAAAGTGATTCAGAAAGAGCAGGAAAAGAGGATGGAAGCTAGAAAAGCGCCAAAGAAAACAACAGCTCCAAAGAAATCCAAGAAAGAAGAAGTTGGAATTGAGAAGCAAGCTGATCAGTTTCCAAGAGATAAGAAAAAATAATTCTTTAGATCTTATTTATTATTGCAGCTAATAAGGAAACTGTTGTGCAGATGGTTATGCCCCAAGTCAAGTCTATCAAAGTCAATTTCAGTGACCAGTCTTTCAAAAGCGCATGGTTGGTGAAATCATAGACTCCATAAGCCACAAGGCCGAATACCATCCCTCTTAACATTATCCTGTAATCGAACCATCCTGACTTCAGAACAGGGTCAACTAAGAATATTATGCCCAGTGTAAGTATTATGTAGATTATAACAACAGATGCCCAGTTGGTTTTGAAGCTGCCTTTCTCGTCAAAGTCGCCGACTGACTTCATCTCATTCTTGTAGAAATTCTTGGTTATGATGCCCAGCCAGATGCCGTCAATTATCAGAAAAAGCATGAAAATGATGATAAAAAGCTTCACAAATGTTAACCATTCCATAGGAATGTGCAAGATTTATAGATTAATATAGGTTTCTGTGCTGAATTCTTCATCCCGAAAATTTATTAAATAAGATATATGCTCTTTTTTCACATATGCATAAGGTCCAGTCCTTTGAAAAGAACCTGCACGATGAAGCTTGCGAGCTGCTGCAGATGGCCGGAGTAGGCTGCACTGACCAGAGGGTCATAAAAGATTTTGAGAGCACTGGCTATGCCGTATACGACGTTACGACAAAAAGGATACATATTCTTAAAGACCTTGTTGACCAGAGCCTTGAGCTTGTGCCCAAGCGCGACAAGTTTCCCGTGCCAGAGCATTCTTTCGGCGGCGGCGGAAACGCAGCATTCGTCAAGCAGGGCGATGATTATATTCATCCTACTTTGGACATACACGTGGCAGAGGTAATGAGGACTGCTGAAGAGTTTGACATACCTTTCATGTTTAGAGGTGTTGGCAAGGGCAACGGCGAGTATGAGGATGTTTATCAGCTGGACGTGATAAGAAAGTATTATTCAGGCTATTTATTTTCAAAGGTCGAGACAAAGCGAGGCATAGAGAGATGCCTTGAAGATTATAATCTTCATAAGAAAATATGCATAGTGAATTCAATCCTGACTTCTCCGCTTAAGATGAATGAAGTGGGCAACAATCTCGATATCTTCTACGACTCGATTAATGCCGGGCTTCCATTGTATTTTGTTTCTGTTCCGATGTCTGGAATAAATGCGCCCATAACAATGTATGGCTTGTGCCTGCAGGCGCATGCAGAGTATCTTGTAGGCTTATCGTTGGCGCAGGCGATAAAGCCAGGCATAACAGTTGTTAACGGAGCTTTCCCGACTGCAGGGGATCCTGTCAATATGGACTCACAGCCTTTAGGGAGCCTGTTCCATAACATGGCCAATTATTATACTTCAATAATTTCAAAAGTGTTTGAACTGCCTGCAATACAGTCAGGCTGCACAATAACTTCAAGGGACCATAATCCGATGAAGCAGTCAACTGATTTTGAGACAGAAAGGGCATATAAGATGTGGAACGGGCTTGAAGGCTGGCACATGCTGAGGCATTGCTTCGGCTTTGTTGACAATCTAACTACATTCAACATGAACAAGATGAGGCGTGACCTTAACTGCCTAAAAAAAGTCATCGAGAATGATGAGAAATCTGGCGCAGACCATACAGGTATGTGGGCCGATTCTGACGCTTTTGATGCCATAATTGAGGCCATAAACACCAAGGGCGGAAACTTTTCAGACATATACCATACGACGAAACATTTTTATGACATAACCAGCAGGTATCAGACTCATCAGATTGTGTGAGAAAGGCTTATTAATCCCAAGCATAGTGTTTTCTATTGAAAAATGGATTTTAAAGAGATTGGCAGGGAAGTTCTGGTAAAGAAAGATGCTGAGACAAGCCCTGATTTTGGAAAGAGGCCTGAAGAAAGGAAAGTTGAAGAGCTTGTAGATTACGGCCTCATAAACCTTAACAAGCCCTCAGGGCCTACATCTCACCAGGTAGTGGATTATGTCAAGAAGATACTAGAAATAGATAAGGCAGGGCATTCAGGAACTTTGGATCCAAAGGTTACTGGCGTGTTATTGATAGCTACCGGCAGGGCAACTAGGATTGTGCAGTTTCTGCTTACAGCCGGCAAGGAGTATGTGTGCCTGATGCGGCTTCATAAGCCCGTGGATGAAGATAAAGTGAGAGAAGAGGCCAACAAGTATGTGGGAGAGATAGAGCAGATGCCTCCTGTTAGGAGCGCTGTAAAGCGGCAGAAGCGAATGCGGAAGATATATTATTTTGAGCTCTTGGAAGTTGAAGCCCAGGACATACTTTTTAGGATAGGGTGCCAGGCAGGCACTTATGTCAGAAAGTTTGTGCACGATTTCGGACTTAGATTAGGAACCAAGGCGCACATGGCCGAGCTTGTAAGGACGAGGGTAGCAACATGCTCTTATGAGGATTGGCATTCATTGCATGACCTCAAGGATGCATATACATTGTGGAAAGAAGGTGATGACAAGCAATTGAAGGATATAATGTCTCCTATGGAGCGTGCCATATCGCACATTCCAAAAGTCTGGATTACTGACACTACTGTTGACACGCTGTGCCACGGCGCCTCTTTGTCAGTGCCGGGCATAGCAAAGCTGCATTCCGGCATAATGAACGATGATTTTGTTGCTGTCATGACATTGAAGGATGAGCTTGTTTGCATGGGGCAGGCTGTGATGAATTCTGAACAGATGATGGAAAACGAGAAAGGGCTTGCAGTGAAGAATTGGAAAGTTTTCATGAGGCCCGATACTTATCCCAAGTTTGTGAAAAAAAATGATTGAGATAGACGGATCTTTTGCAGGAGGCCAGATTTTGCGTACTGCGCTCGGACTTTCAGCGCTTACAAGCAAGCCTTTCAAGATGCATAATATCAGAGGCATAAGGCAGAAGCCGGGATTGAAGACGCAGCACCTTGAATGTGTGAGGACAGTGGCAAAGTTCTGCAATGCTGAACTGCTTGGCGATAAATTAGGCTCTACAGAGATAACTTTTGTGCCGGGCAAGCTAAAATCAGGAAAAGTGAGGGTAAAGCTGCCTACAGCTGCTTCGGTTAGCCTGGTGTTGCAGGCTGTCATGATTCTTGGAACAAGCACCAGTCTGAAAATAAAGATTGAAGGCGGTTCAACATATTCAAAATGGGCGCCCCCAATGGATCATCAGGCAAACATCCTTTTCCCGTTGCTTAGAAAGATGGGCTACAAAGTTGAAGTGGTAAGGGTCAAGGACGGATTCTTTCCAAAAGGCGGGGCATTGGTAGAGCTTGAGACTTCTAATTCAAGGCTAGAGCCCATAGAGCTTCTGCAGAAAGGAAGCTTGATTTCTGTGCACGGCATATCTGTTGCAACTGCAAATCTTGAAAAAGCGAGGATTGCTGAACGGCAGGCCAAGGCCGCAAGAAAGATTCTTTTCCCTGAGTTTGACGTGCCTATTGAGATGAAAGCGTATTACAGGAATGCCATCTGTCCAGGTACTGGAATAACCTTGTGGGCTGAGACTGAGAATTCAATTATAGGCGCTGACTCTTTGGGAGAGAAAGGCAAGAGTTCTGAGCAGGTGGGCAAGGAAGCTGCGAAAGAGCTTGTCAAGGAATATTGCAAGGGTGTTGTTGACAGCTATACTGCTGACCAGCTGTTACCATATTTTGCAATTGCTCGTGGTGGCAAGCTGAAGACTTCAAGAATATCCATGCATGTAAAGACTAACTGCCAAATAATAGAAATGTTTTTGCCAGTCAGTTTTGAGATTGATGAGAAAGAGGCTACTGTTGAGTGTAAGAAAGAATAAAAAATTAAAAATGGTGGCTCATAATTTCAATTAGATTATCTAACTTTTTTAAATTAGGTCTAGACTCAAACTTTTTGAAAGCATAATATGAAACAATAGAATCTGGAGTGAGGTCTTGATAATATCTTCCTTCCATTTCTGTCATCTGCCATAGCATATCCTTTTTGCTCTTAAAACCGTCATTCAAAAGCTCTTTTTTGGTTATTTCTTTTAGGGGACAAACAACAACAGAGTCAATAGTAACAATGCCATACTCTTTTCCATCTTCGAATTCAGACTCAAAAATAGGAAGCTCTTTGCCTAATGGAAGCCTTATATGTCCTGATTTGTACCTTAAGCTTCCAAGCTTTTTCTGCCCATTTGGGTAGCCAAATTTAAAAGCGTCAAAATGATGTTTCTGGAACATTAAGTAAGGGTCCAGATAAAGTTCAAGTCCTTTTCCTTTCAGAAGTTTTCCTTTCTCAAGTCTTTCCCTTATTTGTTCTAACTTTTCCATTTCATTAATTTTTTTTGGTCTTAAAATAATGTTTCTTGCCATATTATATACCTTATTTATTTTAGTTGTAGAATGAGCTATTTATAAACCTTTTGTCAGAAAAGTCCTGTTAATCCTGTTTTTCTTTGGCCTATAAGTGTTCCTATTTTTTAGATTGATAATAAAACGGTCAGGCTCTTCATATTCATTTGTCAAAGCTTCAACTTCTTCAATGACCTTTTTAGGTTCTGGTGCTTTTTTACCTTTCAGCCTGTTGAAAATGGCTGGGTCAAAAATAGCCGCCCTGCCGATCATCGCGCCTTTGACTCCCAGTTCTTTCAAGAACTTCACATGGTCTTTAGTTTTAATGTCGCCGTTTGCTATTATTTCTTTTCCAGTTGCAACACATTCTTTGTAAACAGAGAAATCAGCCAGGCTCTTGTAGCTCTGCTTGCCGTGCCTTGCATGGACAACATAATAATCTGCATTTGTCCCGTTGATTAGGTTAACGTATGCCTTTTTCTCTTTTTCACTTTCGTTCATGCCAAGCCTTAATTTTACAGAAAGCTTGAACCCATGCTCTTTTATCAGTTCAATTATCTTCTGTGTTTTGCTGATTCTTTTTATCATGGCGCAGCCGAGGCCAAGCTTTATGACTTTCTGGCTTGGACAGCCAAGGTTTAAGTTGAAACCCTGGAAATTCCTTTCAGGCTCGAAACGCGCAAGAAACTTCTTGTAATTCCCTTCTTTAATCCCAGTAAGCTGTATCTCTGTCGGAGTGTTGTCTACAAGCTCTGTCCTTTCCCAAGTTGCCTTATTGTTTTTTGCCAAACCTTCTACTCTTACCTGTTCAGTGAAAGTCAGGTCAGCGCCGTACTTGTGCGCTATGTTCCTGAAAGCAGGGCTTGTAATCCTTTCAATGGGTGCAAGCATGTATCTGAAGCCTTTCATGCTATCTATTCGTTGAATAAGATTATAAAAACTTTTTCTTCACGCATTCCAGTAGAAGAAACGCTTTATCACTTCAATGTCCTTCAGAACTTTGTATTTCTTATGGTGTATGTCAAAGGTTTCGTATGCAATGTCCACAAGGATTCTGCGTTCAAGCTCCAAGGCAGAGCAAGCATGCCTTACTTTTTCACCAGAGTTGTCAATCTTGACGCTAGCATAGTTGCAGCAGAAGCCCATGCACCTTGCTATTGTTGTGTAAAGGATGGCAGTTTCTGCACAGACTCCCCTGCCTTTCTGCAGCACTTCAACAGAGTCCTTGTACTTGCTGCCTTTTTTATATCTGATGTTCTCAAGTGTCCAATCAAACAGGCTGTAAAGCTTGTCGTAATCGTCATCATACTTGCTGAAATGTGTTGCAAGCCTGATTATCTTGTCATTGACAAGGAAAGGGTTCTTGAACGAGTTGTCGTTTATCGAGAGATAGTAGTCCTTAGACATTCTCCGTACCGTCCAATCTTCTCAAAAGCCGGTCTATATTGTCTGTGGCGTTGGAGAAGTACCTGTCAGGCGTGTTTGCGATGTCCATGATTTCTTTCATTCCCTGGTTCAATGTGCCCTGAAGCTGAAGAGTGAAATCTGTCATCGTCTGCATTGAAGAATTAAGAGACTGCGCTGTCTTCTGCTGCGCCCTAAGTAGCTGGTACGTCCTTTTTGTGTTGTTGAGATGGCGTTCAAGCGTCGCTGTCTTCAGGGCTATCCTTTCGCAGGTATGTATTGATGTTCTTACTAAGTCCTCGAATTTGTCAAGGAACATGGATTCTTTTGCAAGGTTTGACAAGAGCTCGTTGCGAAGGTTGTATTCGTGCAGTTCTTCGAAAAGTTTCCTTTTGCACTTCTTTGCGTGAACCAGCTTTTCAAAATACCTGCTGTCCTTCTTTGCAGTGTTGAGCTCGTGTCTCATGCTCTGGTACTGGCTGCTCTGCTGTTTAAGTTCTACTTCCTTGTTGTCATAGCCAAGCATTATCAGCACTTCCCTGTTAATTTTCTCATAATACTTCTCGATGTCCTGAAGCTCCATCCTTGAATCGCGCAAAAGGCCCTGCAGGTTGTAGTTCAAGCCCCTTATGTTCTGCAGCTGAACGTCAAACAACTCTTCAAGCGTGTACTGCTTTTTCTTGAGCATTTTTTCATAGAAATTTTTCCTGAACTTCTGCATGCCCGGCTTTTTCTTCACAAGCTTCTTGAACATTTTCTGCTGCTTCACCAGCTTTTCCACGTTGTCCTTTATCACCAGGTATCTTGAACTGAAGTCGATGTTGTATATCGTAAGACCTATCTGGTCTACAGAATCATCACCCCTGATTATCTTTTCTATAAGCTCACTCATGATGAATGATGCATTAACCATTGTTTAAAATCTTTGCCTAGAAAAAACACCGGATTTTTCGGAAGATCTGAAAATATTCATTTGGTAATTATCCAAATCTCTCTTTCTATCTTGCTTTTTGGAGCAGTATATATCAAGGGGCATCTGTTCATGGTCTTCAGGCTAGCTTTCTTGAGCATCTCCCTAAAGTTGAGCTGTTTCCTTTTGCCGTCGTGCAGCCTGAACCTTGGCGTTATGAAGACTATCCTGTTGCTGACGACTTTCTTAAGTTCCTTAAGCACATTGAAATACAGGGGCTCGAGTTCTCTCAGTATGCCTTCAGCGTTCTCTTTTGTCGGAAGCTTTTTCATCAATGGGCCCATATAAGGCTCTGTAGCTACAAAGTCAGCCTTTTTTACGAACTTGCTGAGTTCCTGGCTGTCACCTTTCAAAACCTTGGATTTTTTCTTAATCCCGTATTCCTGCTTGATCCATTTCAGGTTAGTTATGGTTGCCTGGACGCAGTCATAGGAACTGTCCACTCCAAAAACATTCATCCCCATCAGCATTGCTTCCTGAAGCATGATGCCGTAACCGCAAAAAGGGTCAAGAAGTACAGAGTCTTTTGTGGCGCCCGAAAGATTAATCAGGATCTTTGCAAGGCGTATGGAAATCATGTGCTTGGGCCTTTGCTTGGGCCTTTTCAAGTCTCGCTCTTCTACTTCCTTAGGGTTGAATATTGCGATGGTCTTGCCAACATATTCCTTAAAAACTATTAGTTCAAATCCCTCTTTCAATAGGTTGAATTTCAGCACCTCTTTCGGAGAAAGGTAGGGGAGCGGCCTTTTTGAATTCTTTCGCATTGCCTTCAACTTAAGCTCTTTCATCCTTTGCTTGACTTCATCTTTCAGCGGCTCAATGTCAGTGTCGCTGTATGCGCTTATTGCAAACTGAATCTTTTTTTTGCTGCCGTTATAGAGCGGTTCATCATTTCTGATAACTCTTGCAATCTTTATTGTTCCGCCAAGATCCTTGGTGATTTGCTGAAAATCCAGTTCAGGCAACTCAAGAACTGCAGCCAATTCGCTATGTTCCAGGAATTTGTGCCTGATTTCCCTTGAATTAAGATAGCTTTTCAGCTCTAAAAGCGATAATTCGGGGTTCCTGCCGAATGTGAAGATGTATTTCATTTTTAAACAGAGAATGATAAAATTTATAAATCTATTCTTATCTTCATATTAAAATTTTGGTAAGAAAATGGCAAAAAAAGAAAAAGTAGAAGCATTGATTGAAGGTGGAAAGGCAACAGCCGCGCCACCGTTGGGACAAGCATTGGGCCCATTAGGGGTTAATATCGGCCAGATTATCTCTGATATTAATGAGAAAACTGCAGCTTACAAGGGCATGAAAGTCCCTGTAACTATTACAGTTGATCCAGAAACTAAAGAATATGAAATCACTATAGGCACTCCGCCAGTCTCAGCATTGATAAAGAAAGAGCTGGGCATAGAGAAAGGAGCAGGCCTTCCAAACAAGGACAAGGTAGGAAACCTTGCAATGGAACAAGTAGTCAAGATTGCAAAGATGAAAGAGGATTCTTTGCTTGCAAACAATTTTAAAGGTGCAGTAAAGAGCATTGTCGGTTCCTGCAATTCTTTAGGAGTATTGGTTGAAGGAAAGACTTCTGTTGCAATAAACAAGGATATTGATGCAGGCAAGTTTGATGACATAATCGATAATCAAAAAATAGAAGTGCCTGAGGAAAAGGCTGCACAGCTGAAAGAGCAGCTTGAAAAAGTCAGGTCAGGATTTGCAAAGGAGCTTGAAAAAATGAAGCTAGCTGAGGCAGAAGCTGAAGAGGCTGCAAAGAAGCCAGGTGAAGAGAAACCTGAAGAAGCTGCAGCAAAAGCAAAACCTGCCCCGGCAAAGAAATAGTTAGCTTTAAAAACCTCTTAATTTTTATTTTTTTATCTTGGGACTGTAGGGTAGCTTGGTTATCCTTTCTGGTTTGGGACCAGATGACCCAGGTTCGAATCCTGGCAGTCCCAGTTTTGCATAAACCTTATTAATTCTACTGGAAAGCTTATGTTAAAATGGAAGAACATTATAAACCGATAAAGCCGAGCAAAATAACTTTTGCACAAAAGACATTGTTGTGTGTGGCAGGACTGGCGCTTGCAGCAGTAACTTCTTACAAGCTGATTGAAGATCATATGAACAGGACAGAAGTTAAAGTGGACAAGTCTTATTCCAAGCTTGAGATAACCTTGGACAAGTATAACTGGACAGATTTTGAGCAAAGGATTCTTGTACAAAAACGGAAAACAGCCAATGTTATGCAATGCAAGAAAAACAATTATACTCAAAAGATGGAATTGGTTGATGGAGATGGCAGACCCGTTTATGGGGTAGGACACAGAATGAAAAAAAGTGACATCCCTTGTTCTATCTCGTTCACAAGCTATTTTGATTATGACTGCGATGGCCAGGTTGATGAAGTGCAGATGGAGACTTTGGGAGACAAGATAAACAGGTGCGATGGCAAGCCTAAATTGTTCCGAAAAGCCAACAAGGAGTTAGCAGCCTTGAAGCAAGATATCAATGAGCAGATTGACCTGGAGAAGCTTAGCAAGCAATGGATGCTTGAAGGACAGTAAATCTGCAAAACTTTTATAAACTTAGCTTAGGGCATAACCGACAAGATGGCAAATGAATCCAAGAAAAAATCCCCTACATTAAAAAAGATTGTAGGGAAGGCTGTCGCTTCTGTGGGAATTACAACAGCTTTTATTGGCATGGGTTATTTTTTATTGAATCCTTACATAAGGCAGACTGATATTCAGATTATCAGAGATGGGCGCAAAACTGAGATTACATTGCATGATTATTTTGATAATTCAATGGAAAAGCTACATATGGTTTCTTATCCTCTCTGTTCGCAGACTATCGGCGGCGTGAATGATGAAGGCAACTTGGTAAACATCAATTCTGAAGAGTTACATAGTATGGAGCGAGGCAAGAGATTGGAGTTTAATTTTTTTAGCAATTTTAGTGGTTCTTTTGAAAATGAGATGGCTAAATTTAAAGGCTACCAAGATTTGGATTGTGATGGTAAAGTAGATCTGATACATTTTTATGAGAAAGAAGGAGAAGATTATGTTATGAAGACAGAGAATGTATTTACAGGCGATGCAAAAAGGTTCAAGGAAGCCAATGCGATATTCTCAACAAAAGTTGCAAAAATTAAAAAATTTGTTAAAAATCATGAAGAACTGGAGAGAAAAATAAGAATCCACGATGATACATTAAGTGGTGAACACAGGAGGCAAAAATGGGATTGAAAAAGATCTTGACAGCAGGATTGGCATCGGCAGTGTTGCTTTCAGGTGCGGCAGCTACTGACAAGGGAAATGAATCAATGGAGATAAGAAAAAGCCCTTACTCTTTCAGCATGATAGTTAAAAGCCAAAGCAAGGGCCAGTACGTAACAGGTGAAGAGAAAGACATACACAGAAACCTAACCTACTGGACAAATGGCAAGTGCAGCAACAACCATTATGATGGAGAGCATTTTGCGCAGGAATTGAGAATGGTGAATCCTGCAAGAGGATTATATTCGACAAAAGTATTAGAATTTCATGATTTTGATTGTGACGGCAGGGTAGACCTTTTGAGGAGGCATAACCTGCTAGGCTCATGGAAAGCATACCGCAGCGAACTTGATGAGGAATCTTCTGTTCAGGAGAGGTTCCGCTTTATGAAAGCCAACCATGACATGTCCAGAATGAAGATGCATCTTGAACGTAAACATCTGCTTGGCCGGCATCTGAGGGATTGGCTTGACAAGAACATAAGAGATTGATCTGATAAAGAGTAAAGAAAGATTTATTAACTTATTTTTCCTTTATTTTATTAATGGCTGAAAAAATTGTAGGTGGTGCTACAGGCATAAAGATAGGGCACATAATAAAAACATCTATAGTTACAGCATTTACAATTGCAGCGGCTTTCATATGGAAAGATGTTATTCTTGAATTCATACAGACAATCTTTCCTACAGAGAACCAGTTGTTATACAATTTTGTTGCTGCAATCATGGCCACAATAATTGTAATACTCTTAATTTATGTCTTTTTGCAGACAGAGTCAGAGCTTGAAGTTTTGATTTCAAAGATAAGGAACAAGGGCAAGAAAAAACCCAAAAAAATAAAAGGCGTCAAAATTCTCAGGGTATAATCATGGTAGAGATTAAGGTTCACAGGCTGGATAAAGAGATGCCCCTGCCTAAATATGCAAAGCAAGGCGACGCTGCTTTTGATTTGAGAAGTTCTGAATCCAAGGTAATAAGGGCAGGCAAAAAAGAGCTCTTCAAAACAGGATTAAGAATAGCTGTCCCTGAAGAACATTGCGGACTGTTATGGGACAGGTCGGGCATGGCTGCCAAGCACGGCATACATTGTCTGGCAGGAGTTCTTGATTCAGGGTACAGGGGAGAGATTGTTGTTGTGCTTCACAATCTGGGACATGAGGATTTCAAGATTGAAAAAAATATGCGTATTGCGCAAATGCTCATACAGCCGGTTGTTAATGCGAAGTTTCAGGAAGTTGAAGAGCTTGATGAGACTGAAAGAAGCGATTCTGGATTCGGCAGTTCTGGTTTCAATTAATAAGAACGATTGTTATGTTAAGTATTGAGGCAAAAGAAGTCCATAGCAGGTAAGGCAGAAGCAAATAAGCTGAAACCTTGTTTATCCTGAAGAATTCTTTCATCGTAAGAATTATGAATGCTATGAGGAAAAATATCTCAATTGCAGCTGCTAATGGTGACTGAAGGCCAAAGAATAATATTGACCAACTAACATTCAATATCATCTGTATGCCGAAGAATGTCATTGCTTTCCTCTTTTCAATTTTAGAATCCCAGACAAGGTATAATGAGATGCCCATTAGGATGAATAGGATTGTCCATACTGGCCCGAAAATCCAGCCAGGAGGATTAAAGCTAGGTTTTGCGATTGTTGCGTACCAAGTATTGATGTTTGCGCTCGTGAAAAGCGATCCCAAGAGTCCTGCAAGTTGCGGGATTGCTAATGCTACAATCAGCTTCTTCCAATTGATTTTTTTGAATAATGTTGCGGCTTTGAGATTCATTCACTTATTTTAACTGTTTTTTCTACTTAAATAATTTTCAGCGTTAAAATCTATCCTGCAGTATAACAATATTTATTAATGAACTCTTTATATAATCTTTAGATTTTTTAAAAGAGGTTCAAATGCAGACAAAACTTAACACAAAAAAGGCTGCCAAAAAAAATAATGCCGAATCATTGGCACAACACCATAAGGAAATATCTGTTTCAGAATTCTTCCTCAAGAACAGGCATCTCTTAGGGTTTGATAATCCAAGGAAAGCTTTGCTTACAACTGTTAAGGAAGCTGTTGATAACAGCCTTGATGCTGCAGAAGAAGCAGGAATCATTCCAGAGATAAGAGTTTCAATAAAACCTGTAAAAAATTCAGAGGACAGGTATTCTGTGATTATAGAAGATAATGGCCCGGGAATAGTAAGCTCTAATGTCCCCAGGGTATTCGGGAAGCTTCTTTATGGCAGCAAGTTCCACAGGCTTAAATGTTCAAGAGGCCAGCAGGGCATAGGGATTTCAAGTGCTGGAATGTATGGACAGCTGACTACAGGGAAGCCAGTAAAAATCTGGTCAAAGATTTCAAAGAATAAAGCTGCAGAATATTTTGAATTGTTTATCGATACAAAGACCAATGAACCTCAAGTCTCAAAACAAGAGCAGGTTGAATGGGAAAAAGTTACAGGCACTAAAGTTTTAATCGAGCTTGAAGGAAAATACTTGAAAGGAAGGCAGAGTGTTGATGATTACCTGAAGCAGGTAGCAATTGCAAATCCACATACCCGGATTGTTTATGAATCTCCAAATGAAACAATGGAATTTCCTGCAGTCGTGAAACAATTGCCGCCCGAGCCCAAGGAGATTAAGCCCCATCCTTACGGTGTTGAGCTTGGTATCCTGATGAAGATGCTTAAGGATACTAATGCAAGGAACCTTTCAGGTTTTCTGAAATCTGATTTCTGCAGAGTAAGCTCAAAGGTTGCAAAAGAGATATGTGAAAAAGCCAATGTTTACATCAATGCAAGGCCGAAAAGAATAGCCATGCAGGAAGTCGATGCACTCTATAAGGCAATACAAAATACAAAGATAATGGCTCCGCCCACTGACTGTCTAGTTCCAATCGGCGAAGACATACTTGTGAAAGGGCTGAAGAAAGAGATTGCAGCAGATTTTTATGCGGCAGTCACAAGGCCACCTTCTGTATACAGAGGCAATCCTTTCCAGATTGAATGCAGTATAGCGTTCGGAGGAGACATACCTGCAGATAATCTTGTAAAGATATTAAGGTTTGCTAATAGGGTGCCTTTACTTTACCAGCAAGGTGCCTGCGCATCATATAATGCGGTCTTGAATACTGCCTGGAAAAATTATGGGCTAAGCCAAAGCAAAGGCGCATTGCCTACCGGGCCGGTGATAATAATGATCCATATGTCTTCAGTTTGGGTTCCGTTCACTTCTGAAGCAAAGGAGGCTATAGCTGCATATCCTGAAATCATAAAAGAGATGAAGCTGGCATTGCAGGAGTGCGGAAGAAAACTTGGCATCTATATAAGGAGCGTAAAGAAGAAACAGCATGAAGCAAAAAAGAAAAGCTATATCGAGATATATCTTCCACACATCGGCATCGGCCTTTCAGAGATACTGGGGCTTAAGGACAATGATCAGAAAGAGATGTTAGAAGTGCTTAAGGACACTTTGGAAAGGAGCAGAAAATGAGTATCCCTATAAAAATAAAGGCGCAGGCCAATAAAGTTTATCAAAAAATACTAAAGAGGCAGAAGCCTGACCTGAAATTCCCGCTAAGGTCATTGAGCAATGTGAAATATGATGTAAAGAAAGGATTCTTTGAGCTTAAGGGGAACTATAAGCAGAGAACATTGACAGTCAATACTGTAAAGACCTTTGCGCAGACATTAAGGATGATGGCACTGAGCAAGGATGTTGTTGAAAATGACGATATTGTCACGAAGAGGGAAGCTTATTATGTTTCCAAGAACTGGGACAAGGCAAAGTTTGCTGAACAGCCTGAGTCTGATACTGTAATGGATGATGTAGAGGCGATGTTTGAAGTCAACAGGGAGCAATTAGGGTTTGTTCCTGAAGAGAAAGGCGGCGATGTTGCAGGGAAGCTTATAGTTGTAGACAAGGACGAGAACGGCAAGAGGCTGAAGATTGACTGCACTAAGTTCGGTTCAGGCGCATATAGCATTCCGTCAAAAGTTGAGGACCTTGGTTTTGAGACCAATGCGAAATTCATCCTTGCCATCGAAACTGCCGGTATGTTTCAGAGGCTTGTAAAGCACGGTTTTTGGAAAAAGGCTAATTGTATTCTTGTATCAATGGGCGGAGTTCCCACAAGAGCCTGCAGGCGTTTCATAAGGCGGCTTAGCGATGCAAATAATCTTCCAGTCTATGTTTTTGTTGATGGAGATCCTTATGGTATGGGCAGCATCTACAGGACATTGAAAGTTGGTTCGGGTAATGCGGCGCACATAAACGAATTCTTCTGCGTGCCCAAGGCAAAGTTCATAGGCATAACTCCTGACGACATAGAGAAGTACAAATTGCCGACACATCCGCTGAAAGATGTTGACATAAAGAAAATCAAGGACTTGTTGAAGAACGATCCCTTTGTACAGCATCACAAGGACTGGCAGAAAGCGCTGAACAAGCTATTGAAGATGAAAGTGAGAGCTGAGCAGCAGGCCCTGGCAAAATGGGGCTTGAATTATGTCATTGAAAAATATCTTCCGCAGAAGCTGAAGGATTCCAAGACATGGCTTCCTTGAAAACTTTTATATAGGCAGAAATTTACAGTAATCATATGAATAAGGGTTCTTTAAGATTGGGAAAAATTTTCGGTATTGAGATAAACCTGCATTTCACATGGTTTTTCATATTCCTGCTTATTGCCTGGTCATTGGCAGCAAACTATTTCCCTAGAGAGTATCCTGGATTATTGAATTACAATTATTGGATCTTTGGAATAATGGCTGCAATCTTGCTTTTTGTTTCTGTGCTCTTTCATGAAATTACGCACAGCCTTGTCGCAAGGTATTTCAAGATAAAGGTTGATGCTATAACCTTGTTCTTTTTTGGCGGAGTGGCACAATTGAAGGAGCAGAAGTTCACTCCGAAAAAAGAGTTTTGGGTGGCTTTGTCCGGACCAATGTTCAGCCTTAGCCTTGCAGGCGTGTTTTATCTTTTAACATTGTTCTCTGCAAACATTTATGTGCAGGCAATATTCGGCTATTTGGCATTATTGAATCTTATCCTTGGATTGTTCAACCTTGTACCGGGCTTCCCGCTTGACGGCGGAAGAGTGTTGAGGGCAGTGCTTTGGAAAAGGATGAAAGATTTGCGCAGGGCAACTTATATTGCAGCTGAGACAGGCAAGGCCTTTGCGATATTCATGATTGTGTTTGGCATTGCAGGCATAATCTTCGGCGGTTTCGGACTATGGTACATACTTCTTGGAATTTTCCTTTACGGGCTGTCGAAACAGACTTACAGGCAGACCCTGCTGAAGAGTGTTTTAGAAAAAGTCCTTGTCAAGGATGTAATGACAAAAAAGTACAAGTCATTCTCACCTTCTGCAATAGTATCCAACGTAAAGCTCAAGCCCTTGCTGAAATATCAGCAGGATTTTTTCCCTGTTGTGAAAAACAAGAAGATTCTTGGCATAGTGGCTTATACTAAGATAAGGGACAATCAGGAAAAGAAAAAGCTGAAGATCAAGGACATTATGAGGCCGATAAAGCGAGTGAGGCCACTAAGGGAAGAGGAGCACTGCTATAATGCGCTCAAGAAAATGATGAAGCAGAAGATAGGGGTGTTGCCTGTTGTTGAAAAAGGAAAAATAATTGCCGTGCTGAACGGAAACGTGCTTGCAAAGCTTGTAGAGCTTGAAGGGCCTAAGAAAAAATAAGTTTCAAAGCTTTTAAATATTCTGAAAACCATTCTTAAATTATGAAAGAGGTGCTTGTCATATCACTGGGCGGTTCAAGGATAGTGCCTGGCAGGATTGACGTGAATTTTCTAAAAAATTTCAAGAAAGTGATTTCAAGGATATCCAAGAAGCGCAAGGTTGTTGTATGTACTGGCGGCGGAAAAGTGGCAAGGGATTACATAAAGGCTGCCAAGGCACTTTCTGTAAGCGAAAACAAGCAGAACCTTGTAGGCATAGCTGCAACAAGGCTGAATGCAAGCTTATTGTCTGCGGTACTCGGTGCAAATGTAGAGATATTGAGAAAGGTAAAAGATGTCAAGAAGCTGTTAAGAAAGCATAGTGTTGTTGTGTGCGGCGGAATAAAGCCCGGCAGCACTTCTGATGGAGTTACTGCAGAGATTGCCAAGCTGGTCAAGGCTGAAGCCATGGTAAACCTTACCAATGTTAAGGGGCTTTATGACAAGGACCCCAATAGGTTCAAGAATGCTAAGTTCATAGCCGAGATTTCGCACAAGGAATTCGCCAAGATAATGGCGAAAGTGAAATCAAAGCCCGGGCAGCATTTTGTCCTGGACTCTGTAGCTGCAAGAATTGCAAGAAAGAATAATATCAAGGTAATAATCCTGAAGGATATAAATCAACTGGAAAACTACCTTGAAGGCAAACAGTTCAAGGCAACAATAATCAAAAAATAATTTTTCTGCCAGGGACTTTTGAAAACGGTGAAACTTCTCCAATGTGCTTTTTACCAGTTAAGTATCTCACAAAGCGCTCTATGCCCAGGCCGCCTCCTGCAGTCGGTTCCAGCAGGCCCTTTTCAGCAACTTTCAGGTAAGGTGCGTAAGCTTCAAGGTTCATGTCACGCTCTCTCATCTTTCTTGTTATTTCGTTGAACTCGAATTCCCTTTCTGCTCCTGACAATGCCTCTTCAAAACCCTCGGGCCAGATAAGGTCGTAATTGTGGTAATAGCCTCTCTGTTCCTTGTCTTCCCTGTCATAGAACTCGCGCTCATGGTCCATTATCCAGAACGGGCTTTTCTCTTCTCTTGAAAGCCTTTTTTCAGCGTCACGGATAGGATCCTTGAAAGCCTTTGACTCGTAAACCTTGAAAGGCCTTTCAGGCATGCTTAACGTCCTGCCAAGTTCACTTAACTCTTCAGCGCAATCCTGTTGAACTTGAGCTATTGCATAACATACCATGTCTTCTGCAAATCTCATGAAATCTTGTTTTTTAGCATGCTTCATCTCAATGTCAAGCTGGCTGAATTCAATAAGATGTCTTCCAGAGCTTTCGCATTCTTCTTTTTCAAGCCTGACATTAGGCGACATTATGTAAATGTTGGATATCTTGTCAGATGTGAGTGCAAGCTGCTTATGAAGTATCATGCTTTTCGTAAGCTGCAGGTCTTGCCCTGAATAATTGATTGTTGCGTCATAGACAGAATGGCATAACGGGTCAGTGACTGTCGAAAGCATGACAGGCATCATCTGAAGAAAGCCCTTGTTGCCAAGGTAGTCTGTCAATGCTTTTATTGCGGTTGATTGTATCTTTAGTATGCTGTGCATATCGTCTGAGATGAGTTTTTCAAGTTCCATTTGTTATCACAGGTTCCAGATTGGCACAATATTATATAAGGATATTCTAAAGATTATGGAAAAGTTATGCAAAAATTATCAAAAGTTTAATAAATAATGGAATAATTTTCCAATTATGGATTCCAAAGATGAAAAAGTGTTAGAAATCTTGAAGAAAAACAGGCAGTAAAGTGATAAATTGCCGGAAAATCCACCAACTGTCAAACTTGGGCTCTAACGAGTTGCCTTAACGGATTCTATAACATGGTTAGACGATAAGAGGGTTTCCTAAATTACATAATGCGGAAGATCTCTTATCCTTTAGTTACGGACATAAGTAATTAATAAACTCTAACCTGAAAATATTCCTCTGCCA
>CAZFZD010000004.1:0-20775 GCA_964522895.1 Candidatus Woesearchaeota archaeon
TTCCATTTTTTAATATGCGAGATTTACGCTTTCGCTGACTTTCAGTTTTACTATCGGGCCGCCATCAGTGACATACTTTACTTGGCCTGCCTTTCCGCAAAATCCTCCGTCAGGAATCTGTATTTTTCCTGAAACGCCTTCTGCAGTCAGCAATGCCGATTTTGTGACAACTGCCATGTTAGCAGGAAGCAACACAGTATCGGTCATCTTGCCATCCTTAATCAAGTATCCTATCTGCAAGCTGGTTGCCATGCCGTCCTTGCTTACTTGGCCGCCCATGCTTCCGTCCAGAAAAACGCCCAGCTTGATATCCTTTACAAGCTCTTCAAGAGCTACTGGAGTTGCATTCTGGGAGGGAGCAATATAAGTGTTGGTCATCCTTACTACCCTTTGGTTGCCAAGCTCTGAAAATCCACGACCATTGGGTTGCTCATTATAAAAATTGGCAGTTTCCCTGTTATGAAGCTTTCCGATTATTTTTCCGTTCTGTACCAGATGGACTGGCTGCACTTCGACGCCTTCGTCATCTATGTATTGCGTCCCAAACCCTGAACCTTCTAGGAAGTTGCCGTCTTGGAGAAGGGGGCCGTCATATATGTCAATAATGTCTGAAGCAATGCTTTCCACTACAGGATTGCCGTCTCTCTTGAAAAGCCCTGAACCGCCCTCCTTAATTATGTCTGATTCAAAATTGTGGCCCTGAGCCTCATGCACGAATACCATGGTTGATGGAGAAAGCACGTAATGGGTCAATGATTCCATCTCTTGCTTTGACAGCTTTCTCGCATCCAGAAGCTTCTTTGAGTTGTCCATCGCTTCCTCTATCTTTTCCCTTACATAAGGTTTGATAGCCTGGTTCTCAATTATCATGTCCGGCTCTTCTATATCAGCATACCTCATCCTGAATTGTGATTGCTTGTTGCCTTTCTTTGCCTTTACCAATACCTGCAAAAAGGTTGTAGGAAGCACTTGTGTCTTGTAGATTCCTTCTGTATCGGCTATTATCTTCTCCTCAATCTGCGAGAAGAACCATATTTCCGGGTTGATTTTTATATCGTTGCGTGAATGTTCTGAAGCCATTGAGGTTATCTCATCAACAAGAGTATTCATCAGCTTGGAAGTGTCATGCTCGCGAAGGTCTTTTTTCAAGTCTTTACCGTACCTTTGCTTTTCCGGATTTGGAATGGGAGCAAGGCCATAGGAATTGTTAGGTTTCTCTTGCTGCAGGATTGCCAAAGCAGTATCTATGCTGTTCTTCATCTTGTCCTCACTCTCTATGCCTAAGGAAAGTTCAACATGCCTGCCGTCCTGTTCGACAAGCCGAAGCTGCATAGAAGCCTTTGAAGAATAAGGCAAGACCAAAACCTGCCCATCAACCAAGAGCTTAGTCTCAATCTTGGATATGTTCTCTATCAGCAAGTCTGCATAATTAACCTTGGGCTGAACATAATCTATGACAAAATCAGAAACTTTCTTTAATTTTTTTTCATCTTTCGGCACTAAGGATTCCATTGTAGGATATTAAAGAAGATTGATTTTTAAATCTTATGCTAAAAAGGTTATCAATGTGTAGATAATGCCTAAACTGAATATGATGAAAAGCAATGTGTTGATGACAATGTGGGGCTTGATATTATATTCGGGCTTTCTGTCGCCTTTCTCTTTAGCCTTCTTGTGCATGAAGATTATTACCAGGCCTGCCAAACCGCCTGCAATAGCTCCAGAAATTCCTAAAACCTGTACAAAGCCGGTAAAATCAAGCATTGCGACTCCCAGAGGTATCAAGCAAGTAAGTGCCCAGGAGGTATGCCTTTTCAGCTTGTAATCATATTGGAATGTCCAATGCAATGCTAACCCGAAAGAAAGAAATCCTGTTGCCATCCCCAAAATAGCAAATAAATTTCCAAGGATTATCATATGCTGGCCAACAACGTCACCAAGCCCTATTGTTGCTATCTCTGTGGTTCCAGTGCCTGTAGTGCCGACAATAGCTATGCTGAATAAGATATATATTATGATGGGGATAAACATTCCTATAATTATCGCACGCTTCAAGTGCTTAGGGTCCTTCAACAGCTCTTCTTTAAGTTCTGGTATTGCAGCAAGGCCCATCATTGCCGCAAATACTACGCCATAAGGAAGAAATATGTGTTTCAAGTTAATAGTCGTAAGGTTCTCTAAATTCAGGTTCATCACTGAAAACATAAGTATCAAAAGAACGACAAGGCCAAGAAAACTCGTAAGATAAATCTCAGCCCCTTCTATAATGTTAAGTCCTCGCCAAATAAGATAGCTCATGATTACAAAAAATAAGAGCATGGCAAAATTCTGGTTCAATCCAAACAATGCATTCAATGATTGGCTTTCTCCTATAAGGTAAGCTATCAATGCTCCGTAAATGCCCACATAGATTGATATGGCCATTACGCGTTTGCCCCATTTGCCAAGATATAAGCCAGCATACCCTACAAGCTGGTGCTTGCCTTTTGTCCTCAAGCAGACTTCACCGATGTAAAGGCTAAGCAATAATACAGCAAGTCCAATAACAATTATGTGTATTATGCCGATCAATATGCCTGATTTGGCAACAACATAAGGTATTCCCAAGATTCCTGCACCGATTACAGTTCCTACCAAAGTTGCTATGGCTCCTACAAAATGATTCCTTACCAAAAATATCTCCTCTTTTCTAGAATACTATAATTTTTTAAGAATAAAAATGTTTTGATGGACTCGGCGGGAGTCGAACCCGCGGCCCCTCCATAGCCAATGGAGTGCGATACCACTTCGCCACGAGCCCATTAGGTTGTTTTGCCTGCTTCTTCAAAAGTGATTTCAGAACATATCAGCTTGTTTAAAACATTTACTAATTCTTCAGCATCCACTTTTACTTGCGCCATTGAATCCCTGTCCCTTATCGTCACAGTGCCTTTGTCTAAAGTATCATGATCAACAGTAACACAATACACGGTGCCTATCTCGTCCTGTCTCCTATACCTCTTTCCTACGCTGCCGCTCTCATCATAAAAAGTCTTGAAATGCTTTCTCAGTCCATTGAATAACTCTTTTGCCTTCTCTGGAAGATTGTCTTTCTTTACCAAAGGAAAAACAGCAACATCTATTGGAGAAACAATCTGCGGGAACCTGAAAAAGCTCCTTTCCTTATCTTCGTCATAAAAGATGTCAAGAAGTGCCCAGACATTCCTGTCAACTCCGAAACTCAATTCCAGCACATGCGGCACGAAACGCTTATCGTCAACAAAAACTTCCAGCTTCTCTTTTGAAGCTAGTTGATGTCCGCCCAGGTCATGGTCTGTCCTGTAATGTACGCCGCCAACTTCCTTGAATCCCTGCAGGGTGTCAAGGTTGAGCTCTACGTCAAAATGAACCTTATTGTAAAATGCCCTCTCTTTTTCATCAAGTTCCCTTAGCCTGAACCTTTCCTTGTCAAGAGATAAGCAATTAAGATAAAACTGCTGCACTTTTGCCAGATGGTAAACATAAAACTTCGGAATCTTGAATTTTGAATTCGCTTCGTTGCATGTAAGCTCTTTCACTTTTCCTGATTTCCTGTCAGCTACCCTGAAAAGCCTTAGCTTGTAATCTTTTACTTCGTCCCAGCAATCTGCCTTATCGATGTTTTCAGGATTGAAAAAAATCTGCAATTCTGCCTGTGAGAATTCCCTGAGCCTGAAAAAGCCTTGTCTGGGGGATATCTCGTTCCTGTATGCCCTTCCAATGACTGCAAGGCCCAAGGGCAACTTTTTTCTCAAGGCGTTGAACTGCCTCTTGAATGCCAGGAATGGCGCTTGGGCTGTTTCGGGTCTCAAGTACATTATCTCATCGCCAGTAGCGCCCACTTTCAGATCAAACATCATGTTGAACATCTTTACAGGCAAAAGCTTGGACTGGCACTTGGGACAAAGAAGCTTGTTGTCTTCAATGAGCTTTGTCATGGCTTCCTCATCAAGCCCTTCAGCATTGATGTCCAAAGCTTCTTCAATCAGTTCGTCTGCCCTGAACCTAAGATGGCACTTTTCACATTCTGTCAATGGATCATTAAAATGTTCAAGATGGCCAGAGCCCATGAAAACTTTTTTCGGCAACACATTGCAGTCTTCTATCTCAAAATAATTGTTGCTAAGCCCTAAAAAGAAATCTTTCCAGAGGTCCTGCCACTTGTGCTTTATTCTTGTTCCGAGATGGCCGAAAGTCCAAAATCCTGATTTTGAACCGTAAATCTCTGCAGACGGATAGAAAAATCCACGCTTCGTGGCAATGTCCAATATCTTTTCAGTCTTTTCTCTAGCTTTCATCCTTAATTAATATTAAACTGTAATTTAAAAAGCTTGTGTTACTTTTTCAAGAAGTCTTTCAGATCATCCAAGTTTATGACTGGCTTGGAGAATTTAGGGTAATCCTCTATAGCCATCCTCAAGCAAGCAGTATTTATCCAGCAATCAATGTCTGTAAAGTTTGCCAATTGCGAAAAATCAAGAGTGTCAAACAGGAAGAGGTAGCTTTTTTTCTTTTTAATTGAATTGCTGAATTTCATTGCATCCTTCAGCCTTTGCTGTCCATCCTTGGTAGAAACTAAAAGGCCAATTTTTTCGGCATGTAAGAAAGTTATGTAAGCTCCTTTTAACCTTCTTTTTCTCTCTTCAATCTCCTTTTTTGTTATGCGCGATATGTTGCCTGAATAAGGATTTAACATTATGACTTCCTTCCCCGTACGCAATGCAATCTGCAAAGCATGAAATCTTCCTGAACCTAGAAACAAAAATGAATCAACTCTGCCAGCTATTTTTTCGGCCTTTTTCACATTGCAGCCCAGAACCTGTCCGCCGATAATAGACTTAGGCATTAGTTTCTGGATTTTTTTCAGCTTATGGATATGCTGGATTGTTGTGACTAAACCTAATTTTCCCTTATGTTTGACCTGTTTTATTAAATCGTCAAATTCCAAATTGCTCTTGGCATGTATGAATAATCTTTTCATAAAGATAAAAAGCTGAAGCTGGTTTATAAGGTTTGCTTCCTTGACCTTTTCAGGAACAATATGGTTATGGCGCCAAGGCTGTTTGCAAGTATATCATAAACGCTAAAGAATCTTCCGGGAACAAAAAGCTGGTGTATTTCGTCTGTCAGGCCATAAGCAATCGCTATCAATATAGCATAAAGATAAGGCTGTTTAATCCTATAGAACAAAAGCAGCCTCAACGCAAGGAAAGCGAATATAGCGAATTCAAGAACATGAAGCAATTTATCCTGGAAAGAGAATTGCTGCAATAACAAACCTTCTGGCAGAGGTTGTGATAATGATGATAGATAGAAGATAATTGTTGAATAGGATAACAAAGGGAGCCAATAAAATAAAAAATTCCTGAATTTCATTTCTTAGGTTTCATCTTTTGGACAACTGCTTTCTCAGAAATTATGGCGGAGTTTCCTGTCGGATCCTCAATCACTATCTTAACAGGAAGGTCGCCGCATTTAATCTTCCATATCTTTTTTAAAAGATTTTTTGCAGTGGTTTTTGCAGATTTGTCACCTTCAGCACTGGCAAGTTCTTTCTGTTCCTTAATTACTTTTTCAAACCTGTTCATAAGGCCTTCAATATTCGTGATGTATCCGTTCGATGCAGGACCGGGCCTTATGTCCATCCTTAATGTAGGCACCTTGAGGTGTGCTTCAGCGGATTTGATGACCCTGACATTCATATCTTTTTCATTTTCAGTAGTAAATGTTATCTTGCAAGGATCCCTGTATTCAGCAGCTTCAACATCTGCCGGATAGAAATTGCAATTAGAGCAATTCATAGAAAAGAGAAGAGTCTTTCCAAAAAAAGGAATATCTTTCTCATCTTCAATCATAGTCAATGTTTTCTTACTGCACATTGGGCAGGTCTCATTCTCTATCTTTTCCATAGAAAAAAAGAAATTCGCTTGATTTAAAAAACTTTTGAAAGTGAAGCCTCCCAGCCGGAGCAAGCTGAGTGGTATTCAAGCTAAAAAGAAAAAAAGGAAAAATTAAGTAGGGACCACTTTGATTCTTGCTGCGTCCCTGTGCAGATAAAATGCCTCGTTCAGAGTTATGTCAAAGCCGTTTGCTGGCTCTGTCTCGCCTTCCCTAATCCATAAGTCCACAACAACATCTTCCACAGAAACATATGCTGAAGGCTTGCCGTGGGTAGGGCTTTTCACATCTCCAAGAGTAATTTTCTTGCCGTCAACTGTTACTGATTCGCCTCGCTTAAGGAAATATTCGTTCTCAGCAAGCTCCAATGGCTTCATGGACAATGTCACCATGCTGTCCTCATTGAAAGTTGTCTGAGCAATCTCAAAGACATAATCTTCAACAATTTCAGTAAGGCCTGTCCGCATCAGCTTTGACCTTGTACCGTCAACCTCGAATGCTACAAGACTGCCATAATTATCTATCTGTTCAATGTAAATTTCTTTTCCAAAAGCAGTTACAGTGTCTCCTTCGCCTACTCTCAAAAGTTCTGCGCTCTCATCCACGCCTAGCTGTTCTTTCAATGAAGGCATTTCTGCTTCTTCTACTTCTTCCTCTACTTCTTCTGCTTCTTCTACTTCTTCCTCAATCTCTTCCTCTACTTCTTCTTCTACTTCTTCAACAAGCTCTTGAGGCTCTTCTATTGTTTCTTCTGGAACTGTTTCTGCCGGTTCTTGCATAGTGCATGCTGTTAAAAATATTGAAATTATAATCAAAAAAACCATTATTTTTTTCATCTTGATAATTACCTCTTGATTATTTTTAATGGATTTATTATATATTAATGTTTGTAATTTAGAAAATCAAAAAAGCAGGCGGCAGGACTCGAACCTGCGAATAATCGGGTTGCAGCCGATCGCCTTAGCCGCTTGGCCACGCCTGCATTTGGCTATAGTAATTTTTATGTTGTTTATAAAATTTATTGAAAATGATGGGCCTGGAGGGATTCGAACCCACGATCTACAGCTTAGAAGGCTTTGGCGAAGAAATAAGCTCAATGCCATTTCTTTGTCGCCCTATCCAGGCTAGGCTACAGGCCCATTAAGGAAAATCTAAAAGAGATTCATTAATAAAGATTACTATTACCAAGTTCCATCAACACTTACCATAAAACCGCCTTCTGGCAACGGATAAAATCCGCCATGGAAAACATCATAACCTTCGGGCGCTTTTGCATCCATGCCTAATGCTGTCTGGGTAAGGTAAGATATCCTTTTCCACTTTAGGCCTAATTCCAATAAAGACGCACCCATTGCAATTCCGTATGCGATATCCAGCTTCTTTTCAAGCTTCTTTGAATCTTGGCCATCATCAGCATTGTCCAAGCCATATTTTTTTAACTTTTCCCTGAACTTTCCTTCACGATCTGCATAGAACCTTACTGGCTCAAGATTTCCATCCTGATTATTACGATATAACATGCCATCCTTTATTCCAACAAAGCCTTCTTCCAACAATTCATTTCTTCCAAGGCGCTTGTCAAAACTGTTTGTCATAATCTGATGAAAATCATTAGATGGCGTAATTTCTGTACCGCTAAAATGCTTTATTGCGGTTGACAAAATATATCTCGGCCTGTCCAAAAGCATTATCAATGAAGTTGTTGCAGTAAACTGTTTCAATGCATCCGGAACCTGATCCTTTTTCAAACCCTGATAAAGCACGTCGCTCAAAAAGCTTGTTGTTCCAGTCCCATGAGTCAATATCAAATTTTCACTATAATTGTCCAAACCTTCTTCAGGATAAAGATAACTGACAGATGCGACATTACCAGCCTTTATATCTGGACCATGCATCTTTATATCCCTGCAGCCCATCAGCTTTGCAACGAAAGCATGACCCAATTCATGAGACAATACCGTAGTCACGAAGCCTGTTGCTGCGTTGAATGGAATGTTCAAAAAATAATTCTGCCAGTCAATATCTTCAGATTTCTTCTTAGGAAATACTGGCTTCTTATTGCTTTTTTTCAATACCTGGAAATTGCTAAAAGGGCTATTTTTTTCTAATTTGTTTTCCAAGCCATCCATGCTTAAACCCAAATTAGCTTCTAGCTTAGGCTTCTTAACATAAGTCTTTTCTATCTCTGGCTTGTTGTCAGCTTTTACAGGAGCTGCATTGAACATATACAATCCTGCTAAACCTGTTGCCAGATATTTTCCAATCTTTTTGAGTATTGCCATTTTGTTACTATCTCTTAGTAGTTATTATATTTATAAAGGTTTCGGTGGATGCCAAACTGTAACAAAATGCTCATAAGGCAGGATTGCAAAATCTGCTTGCTTGAAGAAATAATTCCTCGGCACAAGGCCGAATTTTCTCATCATTTTCCTTACCTGCTGCGTGTCTTTCCTAGGATTTGTAAGAATCTTACCTTCATCGTTCAATGCCAAGAGATCCTGTTCGATTATATGTGCGAGCTCTCTGTCTTTTATGGGCCTGAATGTCTCTTTTTGGTGCCTTCTCCTGATGTTCTTATGCACTTCCAGTTCTGTAAGTTCTTTCTCAATGCCTTTTTTCCTTTCCTGGCTGATTATGTCCAAGTAATGCTGCTCCCTATCACCTTCAAATGTCTGCAGGCATTTTGTTGCAGCACCCCAATAGACTATGCTGTCCACGAACTTGTCATAATCATAAATCGGTTCATGGTATATATTAACCAGCTCAATATAATTAACGCGTTTCTTGAATGAACGAAAATCAATGCCTAAGCTCCCGCATATCTCTTGTGCCCTGTTGAAATATTCTTCAGCAGAATTTCCCAAGTTAAGAACTTTGTAAAGAAGCTTTTGATCATGATGCTGGTAGAAGAACAATGCTGACTTGGGAGTGTTGCCCGCAAGCTTTTCAATTACTCTGGGGCCTAACCTTTCCTCAAGTATCACTTGTCCAAAGTTGGCAACATTTCGCATACTAATCCTTTTGTCAGGTATTATTTAAAATTTTTCCTGTACCTTTTTGTAGAAAAAAATCCGGGATAATGACAACAAGATAAGGAAAAATGCCAAAGGGATGATGTTGAATGCCAAGCCCGTGAAATTGCCTGCAGTATATTTTATAAAAGAACTTAGGAATATCAGGAAAACTATGAACCAGCAAGTTATGTGGGGAAGATAGTAAATGAACATCTTGGAAAACTTAATGAATGCTGTAGAGATTGTGCTTTTCAGGAATTCCAATGACTGTTTTCTGAATGACAACGAATAGAATACCTGTCCAAGGTAAAATAATATTATGAGCAGTATGAAGTAAAAATAAAACTGCCAGCTTATCATTATTGCCAAAAGCCTCTGGTAGAGCAAGGTAATCAATTGGTTGCCCAGCAAGATGAAAATAAGGAACAACGGCAATGTGTAGATTGCAAAAACGAGCAAGCCCCTTAATGATAACCACTTGTCTTTCTCAATCAAAGAGAAGTTCATCGCCTGGCTAAAGACCCATATTGCGAAAATCGTTATGGGCACAATCACTAATGCGAATAAGGCAAGCTTGTCCACTAATGGCTCCATCTGCAAGAGTAATGTCTCGAGGTTTGTAACAGCTTCTGCACTTTGCTGCTGCAAGGAAGCATGTAATCCTGAAATCTGGGAAGTGTAGTTTTCTATTGTGGCAAAATACTTTTTGATCTTTAATTTTGAAAAGATGACAAAACAAAATAGAACGAACAAAAATGCAAAATCGATTATGAAAAATTTCCAAAAATGTTTCTTGAATATTTTATTTGATTTCATTTTAGTTGTTTCTGAACCGATCCATTAATTCTTCGTCTGCTTCTGTCTTATGGCAGACCGGATCATTCTCAAGGCAACAAGAATCATGCCTGCAGAAAGTGATTATCTCTCTATTCTTTTTTAACACATCAAGAGTCGTATAACAAACCGGACCAACAGAATGAATGAACACCATCTCTCCTTCAGGATTCGGATTGAATTGAAGATAACATCTCCTATTATTTGATAGCTGACTCAAAGTGCCCTTGCCAACATAAATGCCTGTATGGCCAAACTGGCTAGTGGAACTAGTTGCAACAAAAAGATCTCCCGGCTGCAACTGATTTTCCTCAGTGAACTTGTTATCATTTACATACGAGGTTGCATCGCATTTCGTTATTCCGTGCCCAATTGGAATCCCCATATCTGTTCCACAATGGCCAAATACATTATTGATAAATGAACCGCATTGAGTTGTACATTGGCCTGCCTGTGCAACTTCAGGAGGACAATTACCTGTGTCACCATAGCCAGTGCCTAGATATTCCTTAGCAGTATCAACAATATAACTGCACTTTGCATTCTCTGGCACTGAAACCTGTCCTGCTACGCATTCGCCGCCAACGTATCTGCAAGGGCCCGCTTCCCCAGTGCACTCGGCATTGTTACACATTGCCTCGTCATCATCAAAGTCTGAACAGGATTCTGCCCTGCTGCAATAATTGCATGAAGAAAATAATGTAGTGAAACCGAAGATATTCTTTTCCAGATAGCAATTGCCCAATGCATGGCATTCTTCTTCGTCGCACGCGGTGCTGCTGCATTCGCCGCATCTTGAAGCCTGTGCCTGGCCCTGCTGCACCGTGCTTGTAGCTATATCTTTTTCCAAATATGTATTATAAACATCTTTTGTCAACTCTGTTACAAGAAGGTCTATCTCTGCCTGATTGTCAAATTCATCGTTGATTTGCTGTGTGGCCAGCCTTAATTCAACGTCTAGCTCTCTCCTGTATGATTGTTCCAAGTTTTCAATCTCCTGTGAAAGCCTTTCGCCTGAATACTGGCCTCTGGCTTCAGAGACTTGTTTTGTGTACTTGTTGTATACTGCCTCAAGATCCTCGCTGAACTTGCTCTTTATAGGAGCCAATATCCGTTCAGGGTCCTTGTGCGAATATGCTGCCATCTCTACCATTTTGTCTGCCTTAAGGTAAGTTGCCTTTGCAGCTATGTTCGGGGTTGCTGTGGACTTGCTCAATAATGAGTAAGAGTACAATACTGTGGCCTTGGTCTCTTCAGAATCCTCGGGCATCTGTCCTATCCTTTCAATCTCTGCCTCGCTCTGTTCCTTGTCCAGCAGTTCAGGGATTCCTAGTTCCTCTTTCTTCTGTTCATAGCCCTGCTGGTTAAGAGCATTCATCACATTCTGCTTTCTTTCAGCATCCTTTAACGAGATTGTCCTTGTGTCAAGCCAGCAGTTGCCCAGGCTCCTTCCTTCAGAATCCTTTCCGCAACTTCCGACAATCTTCCAGTTTTCAGGATTAGTGCCTTGGCCTGGATTCTGCAATGAGCATACTCTTGTTATTCCGGTGTTTGTCATGTCTATGTTTCCCGGCAACGGAATGCTTCCCAGGCTAGGGCTTGTCCGTGCTGCGCTAGGATAACATTTCTCTTCAGAATCAATCTCCCTGCTGAGCTCGTCTTCAACAACAAGATCATTCAAATAATCTATTGTGAAATCAGAACTGACTTTTCCGAAACCGCATTCTGTCCTTCCATTAATAGAAATGCAAACCCTATCATATCCTGAGGGGCCTACGCAATCTATTGTCTGTGAGGCTATGCCTCCTTTCTCCATTTCTGCCCTTATGCCCTCGCACCGGTCTGTCACAAAATAATTTGAAAGCTGTCGCGTGGAATCCTCGAGCCATACAGAATATGTTGCTTTCTTGTCTTCGCCAGCATAGATATGGTAAAATGTCTGGTACCTTGATTGCTGTAACTTTTCTGAGAAAGGCATCTCTGTCAATAATGCAGTATATTGCGGCGGACTTTCAGGCTGAGCCAGTTCGTCCATGAAATTTCCCAGTCCGGGGAACTTGCCGAAGATTGCCTGCTTGCAAACAGTGGTGCCTATCTCGTCAAATGAACGTGCGTTGTATGCTGCAAATGCTGTAGTAGCATAGCTCTTGGTGAAAAAGCTGACCGAATCCGCAATGTTCTGCAAACTGCTCTCGAATGTCAAGTATTCTGCGCCTCCGGATTCCTGGCCAAAGAATGTTTCAGATACCCATTGGAACACGCTTCCCTTGATGTTGAATATTGCAATGGCTTCCTGCCATAATAGCTCGCAGATGAAGACTGACCTTATCTTGTCGCAGATGCCTACTGTTTTGCCCTGTACCTGGGCCGTGTTAAGGCATTCGACATAGCCGCGAAGTATGGATTTTATGTTCTGCAATCCTGCCAATACTCCTGTAAGGCAGATAGGCACTGGCTCATAAGGTATATCAAAGTTTGGCAAGCCCAAGACTATTGAGCCCACTAAGCCTGTCTGGACCACATCATCTACCTGCCATGTTCCTCCTAAGTTGAACCTTGAAGGCGGACACATTACAGGATCACAAACTCCGAACAATGTCCTGCAATCGCCAGGATCCATCGTATCGTAACAATTAGGCTGTTCTTTCATCTGCTGTGCCTGAGACCTTGACTTGCTCACAAGGAAGTTCTTGCCGTCGACATTTATTGACTTGCCTGACTCCAGGTTTCTTATCCTGCTTATCTGGTTAAGGAGACGGTTGTTCTCTGACTGGTATTCGGGCCTGCTCAATACGCTCTCGTGCTTTATCATGATGTCGTCGTTGGTGCAAAGCAATCCGTCAGAGCCTACGTTCCATTCCTGTATTGTTTTAGGGCTGTTGTCCTTGTGGAATTCGAGAATCTTGACAAAGTTTCCGTTAGAAGTGGGGACGCAATAAGGCTTGCCGTCAGGATATACTTCGACTGTTGCTGTCTTTGCATATTCCCTGTTAAGCTCTCCAATGCTATAGGCTCTTGACTCTGCCACAAAGAATTCATTGCCATGCTTGTATACCTGGCCCTGGCTTGTGGTTAGTGCGGCATTAAGCCCTGTCTTCTGATATTTTTGATTCAATCTTGTAATCTCGTCTTCAAGCTGCTGTTCAGCCGAACCTTCTTCTGCTTTGCTAAATTCTGACTGCAAGTATTCCTTATAATCCCTTATTGTCGCTGGCTGCAATTCTTTCTTTCCTTCAGAAGTATATGCATAATAATCGCGCTTGTTTTCTGATGTCCTTATCCTTGACAAACTGCCGATGTCCATCTTGTTAAGGAACTCGTGCTCAGATGCAATATCTACATCAAGCTTATTGGCTGTATAGACATCAGAAAATATCTCTTTCTTTTCGCTATCTTCAAGGCTTTCAAAGCCAGGATATTTTTCCAGGCTTGCAACTGTCTTTTCATAAGCTCGCAACTTGCCTGTCTGTGACATATTGAATGATTGAAGATTATTATCAATCTCTTTCTTCAGGTTGTAACCCTTGTCTTCGCCGGTAACGCTCCCATATGCCTGCGAATCTTTCATCAGCTGCCAGTACCTGTAGTCACGCAACGCTTCAGGATCCTGAAGCCTTTCGCCCATATAATCTCCGTACTTGTCAAGCTGTTCAAAATCGCTGTTCAGCTCCTGGTACCATTGCTTGTCCTGATAATTCTCGATATCATCGTTGACCTGCTCTATGGCAGACTGTGCAGAATCAATAGTAACTTCAATATTGTCAGAATTTTCTATCACGCATTCGTCATATGTGCTGTATTGCTTTCCAAGCCCGCTGTTTGCCTTGCAGAACTGGTTCCATCCGCTCTTGCCGTCCATCCCGTTCATGGCAAAGCGCCTTGCCTGTGTTCTTGCCAAACCGGAAAAAAAGCTGTTCTTTATTGTAAGATATGCGAAAGTTACCATGCAGACCTTACGCCATGTTGTAACTACGTCATTAAGCTTGTTTATTATCTTGTCAAGCTCTTTTATTATCTCCTGTGTCTTGTTAATCTGATTGCTAATTTGTTTTGGTGAGAAATCTATCATCCTTTTCTCTATCGGTATGTGGATTGTGAAATTTGATACGCTAACTAGTGGCTCTCCGCTGCCCGGCAGGATTGAAACCATGGCGTATCTTTTCAAGTTTATGTCTGACACATAAACATCTCTTTTGTCCATAACTTCCTTATTTCTCAAATAAACCCTCTCTGTCTCCTTATTATAATCCTTTGGCCTGTTGCCTGAATATTTTTTCTCTAGGTCTATATAGTTCTCGTTAAGCGTAGTTATCTCCCAATTGTAATTGTATTCGACATTATTTATCTCCTCTTTTATGTCCTGCATGAACAAATTGTTTCCAACAGACAACTGTTTTGTCTCTTCTCCGGTTATCTGCAATGTTGCTGTAGGTTTGGATTTTTGGTCCTGCCATAGGACTTCAAGAAGCTTGACACGAACCTTTTGGTTGTTCTCGTAAAATTCCATGTATGGCGCGTCAATGTTCTTTTCAGATTCAAGAACATCTATGCTGTTCATTGCATCAGCAAGGAATTGTCCGTTCCTGTTTGCTACTGCCTTCTTATAATATTGCAATGCCCTTATGTCATCATTCAAAAGCTCATATATCTTACCAAGCTTGTAGTTTGCCTTGTCCTCGTAAAGCACGCCATCATCATCCTTGATTCCGTAATAGTTCTCTGTTATTTCCTTGTATTCCTGAGCAGCTGTGCAATAAACTGCGGTGTCAGTGCTTTCCTTTACCTTCTCAAGCCATT
Organism: Candidatus Woesearchaeota archaeon; assembly: GCA_964522895.1. GTDB lineage: Archaea > Nanobdellota > Nanobdellia > SCGC-AAA011-G17 > GW2011-AR17 > JAHIMK01. The sequence continues at coordinate 14,562 of CAZFZD010000004.1, forward strand.
CTTCAGGTTCTTCAGTCTCGTCCAAAAGGATAACATTGCCTTCGCAAGGATCTTGCGTAACCTCTTCAGTCTGCTTGGAGTTCCTTGTTAGTGTGCCGTCTGCGCCTCCAGCATAATCCTTTATGAAAAGTTTTTGCTCAACCTTTCCTTCTTCTCCAGAAGTTTCTATGCTCTTGACTGTCAGTCTTGAGCCAGGATATATCTTAGAGCCTACCTTAACAATCCTTTCCTGTTCCTTGCCGTTTATGTTGACCTTGATCTTTGCCCTCTTCTCCGAGGGGTTAATGATGTCTGTAAGCTTTACCCTGAATGCATTTGTTATCGAGCCCTGCATCTCAGTCAGCCTGTAATAATCAGAAGTCTCTCCTACTGTCAATGAGACATCTGCCAGAGGCCTGGGGGCGCCTGTGTAGGGCCAGGCCGTGTCAGAGCTTGCATATACAGTAAGCTTGGCATTATTGTTTGATATGTCTCTTACACGGACAAAGCCGCGATTGCTGAAAAAGCTTGAAGTGTCAAGAGCTTCAGTCTTCCATTCGTTCTCATCAGGATATTCGCCTATTATCAAGTCCTGGTGTACAAGATTGAAAAGCCTTTCAACATTTTCAAAGGTAATCTCTGCCATCATGTTTAACTCTATGTCGCCGCCACCGTAAAACCCGTAATTCTTCCCGCTTGCAGGAACATCTTCCTCTTTTTCAATCTGCTTCAATGTTATTATAAGATAGCCAAGGTCGTCAAGGCTGTATTCCTGGGGCTGCACGTGCTTTGGGCTGCCCCTTACAGCATCTTTAGTAGCTTCATCAAGAGGCCTCACATAAACTTGTTTTATCATAGGCTGGCCATAAAGCGGAGCATAATTTGCCTGTGCGCCAAGTATTCTCGCGCTGGTCAGGCCTGTAAGGAATGCATAAACAGGAACATCGCCATCCTCTATCAATGATGACGGGATGACTGTTGGCTCATATCCCTTGACATTAACGATTATCGCTTCGCCTGCACTTGCTTCCTGCTTCCTTTCCTCTATATCAAATAGCAATGCTGACGAAAAAGGCATAGTAAGCACTAGCATTGCTAAGAAAATTGCCAAAATCCTTTCTTTTCCTTTTTTTAATCTCATTCTAATCTTGGCTCAATTGCCATAAGCGGATCTTCTACGAACATGTAAGTAGTCTCAAGCTCTTCCATTGTGCTTGGTATCGGTCCTGCTGGGATGTAAAATGTGACCTTCTCTGAATTTGACAAGAGGTTCCTGTCCAATTCCCATTCTGAAGTTGAACCGCCCCTTACGACCTGCTCAAGCTCAAGGTCTTCTGTTGTTGTTGTAGTGCATTTCTCTTCTGTAAAACCTAAAAGCCCCAATACATTGGTAGTAGGCTGTTCAAAACAATGCGTTATCTCCTCTCCTTCTATGTTTATTTCAAATCCTTGAGTTATCAGGCTGGTCTGCAGCTCAAATTCGCCAGGAATTATATTAAGCACTCCTGAAGGCTCTGTCAATGTCTTTGTATATTCCATATCGTCATTATTTATCTGAATAATAAGTGTTTCGTCTTCTTCCACCGGCCTTTCCATTCCGTCTTCAACTACCTTCACCTCATATTCAATCTGCTGGTAAGGTTCAAGAGTGAGAGAATATGAGTTTGACTCGATTGTGGAGTACATCTCTTTTGCAGTATGGTATCCTTGTTTTTCTGCAATCAACTGCGCATTGGCACATTGCGGAATTTTTGTCTTGAGCCTTGCCTCGCGATTATTAAGCTCAGTAGTCCCCAAATCGCAGACAGTGGAGACGCATTTCATGCTTATCTCTGCTCCTTCAACAGGGTTAAGGTTGCCTTGCGAATCCGGTGCCAAGGCGTATATTGTTGCTGGCTGTATCGCGTTCTTGCAAATCTGCTGTTCCTGATCGTCAAGATCCAATGTGCCGAGCTTGTTCTCTCTCGGCTGGTTGTTGTCGATTATTACTTGCGTGGCAAACTGGAACTTGTTCCCATCTTCATCTGTAAGGCTTATCATGACCGGGAACTGGACATCATAAACAAAGTTGTAATTCCTAAGACAGAATAATGATACAAGGTAAGACATCGCCTGGTTGTCTATGCCAAGAGGCTCCGCCTTCAAAAGTTCTCCTTCAGAAGGATAGACTTCCATCGTAAGGGGCCAGTTGGCAGAATAATGGAAATTGGTAGAGATGTCGTCATGCGATTCTTCAAGAATGTCCCAGATAAAATAATCCTCTGTTTCTTCAAATCTTGTGTCCTGTAATCTTATGAACTGTATGTTTGTCTGTATTGCTCTCTTCAGTGTCTCTTTCACTTCAGATTTCTGCCATAATTCAGGCGAGCATTTGAATTCCGTGCTTGCATAAGGTATGTCCTGGTGCATTGCAAGAATGTCTATTGTCTTCTCTTCCAAAAAGAAATCTTGATTCAGCTTGTCTGATATTTCTCTTGCCATATCATAAAGCTGGCCAAAGTCTGTCTGGCTATCTGCATAAAAGCTTTCTATCTGGTAATGGAAATCTTCAAGGCTTATGTCCAAAGGATAATCCACAGTGAACAATACCCTGTCAGCCTGAATCTCTGTGTCAACCATTATGGGCCCGGTAGTTACATTATACTGCTCAAAGAGTTCAAAATCCAATGTGCAGCTGGCAAGGTTGTTCTCTATATAGCTGGAAAGTTCTGATTCCATCTGGTTTATTGTGGGAACATTTGTCTTTTCAAGCCTGTTAGGGGTTGTATAATGCCAATATGCTGTCTTCAGTTCTGATTCTGGAATGATTTCGAGGTATGTTGCAAAAGGGTGCCTTGGTGTCGTGATATGGGATTCTGGCAATTCTATGTAGCCGCCTTGCATGCCCATTATATCTAAGCCTTCTGATGACACCTGTTCAACACAATCCTGCACAAATGTCTGGACTTCCCTTGCCTTTTCAGGTATCTGCAAGGCCTGCTCTTTTTCCTGTTCCCATTGCGAGACAGTCAGCCTATCACCTACAGCAAACAGCAAGACTATGAGAGTCAAGATTAATATTCCAAGAACTATAAAAACGGTAATCTGGCCTCTTTTTTGCATAAAGATTATGATAGAAAGTATATATAAAAAGCTTTTCATAAAAACTAAAAGAATGGGCCCAGCAGGAATCGAACCTGCGATCCCCTCCACGTCAAGGAGATGTCATAACCACTAGACCATGGGCCCGGGATTTTTGAGATTAATTGGTCATAATTTAAAAGGGTTTCGTTATATTCTCAGCTTTTCAATCTCTTTCTGAGGCATGGGTTTTGAATCTATAATCTTATTGCCCAGCTTGACTCTATTGTTGCCTTTCGAACCTGCATATCTTGCGGTAAGGGAAGCGGCTGCCTGTATTGCGTTTTTTGTCTTTGAACCTTTCAATAATGTTACGGGCCCTTTGTTATTTTCCATATGGAAAACATAGTCTGATTTTTTCTTTAGCTTCAGAAGTTGCCTGTTGTCTTCATCGTCTTTTCCAACAATTATCTTTGAGCCGTTAATTTTGAAATGCCTGCCATGCTTCAAAAGCTTCAAGTCTTCCTGGCTTATCCTTTTCTTTTTCAGGATGTCCTTGACTTTTTTTGCATAGCCCATGCACGTCAAGAGGCATCCCCCCGCAGGGCTTGAATAATCCTTTATCTTGAATTTTCTTGCAAGGTTCATCTGTTCTGCCCTTTTCCTTCCTACAATCCCTAAAAGCTTTTCCCTGTCAACATAGCCTTTCTTTTCAGGCACGGATTCCTGAAGCACTTTTGCAGAAAGGGGTCTTAAGATGTATTGCTTTACTTTAGCTTGCTTTACTATCCTGTTTAATGCGCCTTTGTGCTGTGACATTGGCCTTTGGCCGAGGACTTCTCCTGTGATGATGAATTTTGCATCAAATTTCTTCATGTATTTTTTTGCTTGTTTTAACATAAATATTTTACAATCAATGCAGGGATTGATGTTCTTGCCATAGCCATGCTGGGGCTTTCTTAGTATCTTAAGGAACTCTTTGCCAACATCTATGGTTTTCACATTGATGCCATATTTTCTTTTGGCAATCTTGTCCATGTCCTTGTTTCCGAAGAAAGGCGTTATGAAATGCAGGCCTATGACATCTATGCCTTGCTGCTCTATAATCTTTATGGCAAGAATGCTGTCAAGGCCTCCGGAGAATAATGCTACTGCTTTCATATGTTAAGATTAAAGAAAAAAGGTTTAAAAGGTTACTGTTAGCTTCTGTGTTTCCAGAAACTGGATGCTCCTGCTGGGATTTGAACCCAGGCTACAACCTCCGCAGGGTTGTGTCCTATCCAACTAGACTACAGGAGCACAGTCCTAATTGCATAACAAAAGCTTTATAAATATTTGCCGTTTCCAATTCTGCATGACATTAAAATGTAATTCCTGTAAAAAGGAAATAGCAAACGAACAGGGAGCAACTAAATTCTTGTGCCCTAACTGCGGAAAGCACGAGATAATAAGATGCAGGCATTGCAGAAGCATTGCTGCAAGATATAAATGTTCTAATTGCGGTTTTGAAGGACCAAACTGAGGTAAAAATGGCTAAAGCGATTATCACTGTAAAATTGATGATGGAAAGTCCTGAAGTGGACTTGTCCAAAGTCGAAGAAGAAGCAAAGAAAGTTGTTGCTGAAATCGGCGGAGAATTCGGCAAATCAGAAATCGAGCCTATAGCTTTCGGATTAAAAGCGCTTAACATTATGCTTATTGCTGATGAAAGCATCGGAAGCGACACTTTTCAGGATAAGATGGCTGAGCTTGAAGGCGTTTCAAACGCACAAGTAACAGATTTCAGAAGAGCTCTTGGTTAATTTTTATCTTACTGCTTCGTATTCTTTTTGTTTTGGATTGAAGAAATTCTTTACCCAGAATGCACAAGTTTTCGCATAACCATTCTTTTCAAACCTTCTCATATTATTATAAGCAAAGCCCTTTACAACACCGTATTTTCCTGCTCGCCTGGCGTGCCTCAGGAATTTTCCGTCTTCACCTATCTTCATTGTCTCATCAAATCCGCCAATAGTATAGAACAAGTCCTTGTCACAAAAAATCAGGCCTGAACAAGTTCCGAAACGATGAGTCTTGTTCTTGAGTTTCATCAATACCTTTGGAATGATCCTGTCGACATCTGGCAATGTAAAACAAGTTCCAATATTATGCTTTGATTTCTCAATCTTATCCAGAACATCATGCCAAACTCTTATATCTGCGTCCATGAAAATAAGCCTGTTTTTTGTGGCCTTTTTAGCGCCATGGTTCCTTGCCTTTGAAACGCCCTGCTTTTTCAGGTTATATACCTTGATATTTTTATTAGACCTTTTAGCATATTTCTTTGCAACTGAAGCTGTCTTGTCAGTGCATCCGTTACATACCACTATTACTTCTATATCATCGATATTTATTGATTCCAAAGTCCTCTTTATGTAATTCTCCTCATTGTATGCCGGAATTATTATGCTTAAATCCATTTTATAATTAAAATACTCTGCTAAGCCTTTTTATATTTTACTTTTGGGCGTATTTTTCGATAATGCCTAAGTATTCCTCGTTTAAACCGCCTAATCTGAACAGAATAACCTCATTCAAGCCTGATTCTTTCGCAATCCTCAAATCCCTTTCCAGCCTTTCTTTGGACATGACAGGCTCATCCTGATTTATTCCTGTCGTCAATACGCCAAGACCCATGATAAACTTTTTACCATAATCCTTTACACCACACCTCATCTCTGCCTTAATGAAATCCTCATTGAAATCATGGACAGAGCTATAGAACATCTTGCCCATGTAATTTCCGTACTCCTTAGGATTGAAGGACAAGCCCAAAAAATTTAACATCTTGCCTAAGAGACCTTTCTCAGGGAAATACTCTGCAGTGTAAATGGTTCCATTGTAAGTCCTGAAGAATTCCATTATCAGTTTTCTGTTCTTGAAAAAATAAGGCATCTGTGTTATGAGCAAGGAGCGCTTTCTAGGGAGTTCCGCATCCCATAATATGCTGACATTTCTTGTCTCGTTCATGACTCTTTGCAAAGCTTTTCTTTTTGAAAAGGGGCTAAGCCAATAGCCTTCCTCTATCTTGAGAGTCGGCCAATAGATTATTTCTTTTACATATTTCGAATTTAGGTTCTCACTTATGTTATTGAACTCTTCTATAGAAGAAGCAGCGATGTAAAGCTTGGTGGGG
>CAZFZD010000004.1:20785-23533 GCA_964522895.1 Candidatus Woesearchaeota archaeon
TCAATTTTATCTTTTCTAAATTCTCTTGCGAAGGGTATTCCTCAAAAAAACTGACAATCATAGTAGAATTATGGCTCTCGTCAACTATATGGTTTTCGCAATTCCCAAAAAAAAGAGGGATTAGAGCATATAGAATCAAGAAAAGAATAAATAAAACGGAAATTATCAGACTAAAAAATTTAATCAGCCTTTTACTTTTCAAGATTTTGAACATACCATCTCCAGAGATTGCTTGATCTGCTTATTTGCTTTTTTGGTTGCTCTTGTCGAGAACCATGCAGAGAAGGTACCCAAGCCGGGATTGACCAGTTCTGAAATCTTTTTCTTGACTTTGCTGTCGCCATAAAGCCTTACTGCCATCGCAGCATAAGATGCATAATCTATGTCCCTTGTGACGGTATAGGTCGAATAAACCATCTTCATCAAATCCAGGGCCTTTGCCTTTGTAAGATCTTGCTCATCAAAAACTCCGTCAAAATCAATCCAGTGAAACCCCTTATAATTTTTTATTGCATTCTTTATGTTTGCATCTCCAACAACCATATCATGGCCGTGTATCCATTTCAATGAAACCACTGCGTTCTCAAAAAATGCAATTTTAGAAATGATGCTGTTGCATTGGTTCAGCTTGAATCCCTGAACATATTCCTTGACAAGCAAACTATCATTATGGGCCAAGAGTTTGGGGCTGCATATGCCTTCTAGTTTTGATAGCTTTGATATCTCTTGTGCTATTGCTTCCTTGCCGGAACAAGGTTTCCTGTCATTATAGAAATGCCTGGCCTGCAATGAATAATAAGAATTTATCATAGAAGAAAGCTTCCTTGGCTTTTTTACAACATAATCCCTGCCCTTATAATTTACAGGAAAAACTATGTTGCTTGCCCTGAAATTAGAGCCAATCCTGTATTTCTCTGGGTTCTGTAAAAGCTCCTTCATAATAGTAGGGAAAGACTTTAATAGGTATTTATACTTTTTGAATCGCATGGCATTAACTCCAGAAAAGATTGAAGACATAAAGAAAAGGCTGCAAGGATTGAGTCCAGAAGAACAGAAAGCCAAGTTTGAAGAGATACTACAAGAGCTTTCGCCAGAAGAGCGAGAAGAGATTGTCGGAGGACAGCAGCCACAGCAATGTCCGTTCTGCCTTATGGTGCAGGGAGAGATTCCTGTAAAAAAGTTATATGAGGACGAAGTGTGCATGGCTTTTCTTGACATAAATCCTGCCAACAAAGGTCATACGTTATTGATACCTAAGGATCATGTGCCTGTAGTCGCTTCGCTGAATGATGCTGACATTGGCCACATATTCAAGGTGGCAAACATGATATCAAAAGCATTGTTTGAAGGGCTTGAATCACAAGGTACAAACATAATTGTATCCAATGGGCCGGCTGCAGGGCAGAAAGCGCCGCACGCAATCATCAACATCATCCCAAGACAAGAAGGAGACAAAGTAAGCATAGCATGGGAGCCTCAAAAAGCTGAGGAAGCTGAGCTTGAAGAGGTGTTAAAAAAGATTGTAAGCAAATTGCATCCAGTTAAAAAAGCGCCTGCTGTTGTTGAAGAGCCTAAAAAAGTAGAAAGGTTTGATGATGAAGACTTAAGGATACCTTAATTTTATTCTTCTTCATTGTCCGGCTGTACGAATTTTGTATCATTGAGGCTGCTGCAATGAGAGCATTTTTCAAGATGTTTTTTCACAAGCCCCCTTATTTCCCTGTTCCTCAATTTTTTCTTTCTGGCCATGTCTATCAATTCAGGGTCAAACTGGCATCTTCTTTTCATCATTGAATCTATGACTTGATTCACGTGGGTCCATAAATCTGAGCCTTTTCTATAATCTCTTGGCAATATCGCATTTGCCCTATCCTGTATAAGCATATTCGTCCTTATCCTGTCATAAGCTTCTGTACTGTTGTGTTCGTAGACCGCAAGAATCCTTGCTCCTTTTCTCCTTAAATATGCGAACTGGCTTATGTCGCTTGAACCGTCACCAAAACATAATGTGTTCCTGTAGTCACAGGCATAATCCTTGTGCTTAAGTATGTTGTTGAGCCTTTCCTTGTCGCCTTTAGCCACTTCTATCGCATGCGCTGTCTTATTGAAAGGACTTACAACTTCCCGTGCGCAGTCAAAGTATCTCTGCTTTCTTCCTGACCAAAAAGAATCTAAGTCAAATAATTCAGTAGCAAAAATCTTGTTTATCTGGCCCGACTTGGCAATAGAGCTTCCTTCAATAAACGGCAAAAGGCCTACGCTCACGATATAATAGTCAAGCTCGCATACGTCTTTCCATTCGTTCCTAAGATTCTTGAAAAAGTCAGGCAATCCTGGACTCAATTCAACTTTTGCTCCTGCCTTCTTCAATCCGGCAGCAGTGAAATTTTTCAGTATGCCTTTTTTTGCATCATGAACCATCTGCATTACATATCCTATGCCGTTGTGCGGGGTTGTCCAGAGATCGCTCAGCTTGAAATAATCTGAAGGCTCTTTTATCGAAATCTTAATCTCTTCCCCTGTCTTAGGACTCTTTATTTTCAGCCCGTCATATTCCTTCTGTATTGCCTTAAAATTCTGCTTGAAATAATGTGTCTGCTGAAATTCTTCTGTCAAAGTAAGATCATAATCAAAAATCAATGCAATTTTCTTATCTAAGCCCATATTTTGAAAGAATATACATTTCTTATAAAAACTTTTTCTAAAATTTCCTAAGAGAAAGCGTTTTTTTATATTTTCACCAATAAT
>CAZFZD010000005.1:0-23147 GCA_964522895.1 Candidatus Woesearchaeota archaeon
CAGTGCAGTTCTTAATAGTTCTGCACTCAGTGTCACAGATTGTCTCATTTCCTACAACAGTGCAATTCACTTCTTCACAGAACTCTTCTTCAACACATTCATCATAGCAAGATTCATTACAGGATTCTCTTGTCTGATTCATGCAAACCTCTTCAGTCTCGCAATATTCAGTGCACTCAGTTAAGGTCTCGTTCTTACATTCCATAAAAGTCTCATTATGGCATTCATCAGAACAAACTTCAGTGCAGTTGGTAACATTATGGCAAAGCGTCTGGCAGATTGTCTCGTTTCCTACAACAGTGCAATTCACTTCTTCACAAATCTCTTCTTCAACACATTCATCATAGCAAGATTCATTGCAGACTTCTCTTGTCTTATTGGTACAGTTCACCACAACCTCATCAACACATGTTTCATTGCATACATCAACACAAGTCTCATTGCAATGCTCGGTCACAACCTCTTCACAAATTTCCCTGCTCTCATTCACACAAGTGGTTACATTCCTGCAGTTCTCAAGAACCAGTTCTTGATTCTCTTCACCATGCACATAGTCAACTTTTGCACTCTCAACAAGATAGCCTTCAACAATGATGTCTATGTAGACTTCTCCGGACTGATTAAGATCAAAGCGCTCAAGATCAATCTTTATCTTGTCATCAACTACAAAGTCAAGCAAAGGCAAGTCCTGTACGAACTCGCCCTGGCTCACCCTGACAAAGGAATCAGTCAGATTCCAGGTTTCATTAATTTCAAACTCTGCGTCGTACACTGTATATCCTGTTAGGTTTGGCTCGGATATGAAGAAACCAATGAACATTAAGACGGCTGCAATCAGAACAAAAGAAACTACTTTGCGGTTTAGGTTTGGCAAGGAGAATTTTCCCCTCTTGTTGTCAAGTTTTTTCTTTGCGTTAGGGAGGCTTTTTATCCTCTTGAATTCTGACTGCAGCCCATGGATTGTTTTTTCAGCTTCTATTCGGTAATTCGTGAAATAAAAGAGCCATTCAGTGGCAGATCTTCCCTGAAGATACTTATTCACCACATATTCATACTCTGCATAGCTTAGCCTCTCTTCCTGGTATAGGCTTTTGTAGGTGCTAAGCTTGTCTATAAGCTCATTTTCGCGCTGTTTGGCAATGCTGAGATTGTCTTTCAGAACCTTTATTTTAAGAAAAATTTCCTCGATAGTTGAATCTAGATTGTTCTTTCCAGTATACTTAGAATCCTTTAAACCTCTTTTCCTTACCAAACCAATGTAGATTTTGGCTAATTGTCTTTAAAAACCTCCCGTCGTCTAATTCCCCGAATTTTCAAGTCAGATTAGGAAAGGGCTGACTTACTCATTATCTAATTAAGTCAGACAACTTAGAAATCGGTTAATTCTAAGAATGAAATGGATATTTACAGTTAAACTGAAAATATGTTCAAAAAACTGAGCAAAAAAATAAATAGTAATGAAATAACAAAATTAATAACAAAAGGTTTATATATGACTAATTATATGCTAACTATAGGTGGTATATAATGGGGGTAACAACAATTCAATTAGACAAAGAAATCGTTGAATCATTAAAGAAAACTAGAGAATATCCTAGACAAACTTATAATGAATTAATTAAACATATGATAACATTATTTGAAGCTGTGAAAAAAAAGAATCAGTATGATGAATTCCTTCATAAAATACAACAATCTAAAATGAAAGAGCTATGGGATAATAAAGAAGACGAGGTTTGGAATGACGCTTAAATCAGGAGACATCATTTTGACTAAAGTACAATATACAGATACTTTTGAAATAAAAATAAGACCTGCTCTTGTCCTATATGAAGAATTAGATAATGTGGTTGTTGCAGGAATAACTAGCAATTTAAAAATGCAAGGAGTTTCTTTAACAAAAAAAGAAGGAGCAATAAAAGATAGCATAATCAAACTTAATTATATTTTTACTATTTCTAAAACAATGATTTCAAAAGTTCTTTTTCATTTAAATAAAAAGAAAAAACAAGCAGTTTATAATGAACTCTTAAAAAAATTAAAATTATTGAAGTGAAGCCTCCCATCCGCAGCAAGCTGCGGGGCATCTAATCCAAAACAAAGTAAAAATGATGCAAAACTATTTATTCTAGCATTAGAAAATTAAGATTATGGACTGCATAAGATGCAAGGGAAATGTGAGGAGCCCTTATAGCTGCGGCAAGAAAGTTTGTCCTATCCTGCAGAATTTCAAGAACTCAATGCCTAAGATAAGGACTAACTTTTCAGGAAGCAGCCCTCCGGATCTTTTTGTCGGACAATATAATTATCCTAATGTCTACACAGGGATATTGGCGCCAGCAGAAAATAACAATAATCCATTATCCAATCCTGAAGATTGGTTTAAGAACAAGTTTTCAATAAACGATATACTTAACAATCGCGGCTCTATGATCTACTCAAGATTCGTAAGCAACATAAAATCCAGAAAGCAAAGATTATTGGAAACAATGCAGGAAGTTTCCATGGCAAAAAAGCCCTGTAGCATAGAATTCTTTCTTGCTAAAAAGCCAGCTACAAAAATGGAACTTAACAACAGGACTGCGCCAATAGGCAATCCAGCCCCTTTGGTCAAGGCACAGTTCCAAGAAAATCCCAAGGTTGAAAAGAAAGTTGATTACATAGTATCTGATTATGACCTTAAGGCTACTGAATCACTCAACAGCCTTTATCAGAAAGACCTGAACGTTTCAGGAATGATTAAGCTATTGTCAGCAGGATTGTTAGGAGTAAAAAAACAGAGGAAACTAGTGCCGACAAGATGGGCAACTACCGCTGTAGATGATACCATATCAAAGAACCTGTTGAAAGATGTCAAGATAAGCCCATGGATAAACGAATTTGAAGTTTACCATGATAAGTATTTAGGCAACCATTATGAGATAATACTTATGCCTAGGCAATGGTCTTTTGAAGTCATTGAGGCAAAGCTTTCAGGATCTGTATGGAATCAGGAAAAGGAAGATTATTTCTGCCAGGATTTTGAAGAATATTATGGGAGAAAAACATACGCGCACAATGTCAGCGGCGCTTATTATTCAGGAAGGCTTGCTATTGCAGAGAACTTAATAAGAAGGAACCGGCAGGCATCAGCATTGGTGTTGAGGGAAGTGTCTGAAGCTTATTATGCTCCTTGCGGCGTCGGCATATTAAGGGAAGTCATGCGCTCAGCATTGAACAAGAAGCCAGAAAGATTCAACACGCTTAATCAAGCATTAAACTCCTCAGCCCAAAGGCTAAACATCCCTATAAGCAAGTTCAGCCTGAGAAGCAGCCTGTTAAAGCAATATAAACAGCAGAAGACTTTGATGCATTATTAAGATGGCTATCTAACCAAAACTTACATTCTTTCTTATCCTTTAGCTAAAGTTTCCAATTAGGATTCTTCATAAATCAATTGCCTCCACCATTCAATCCCAATTAAAATAATCTTGTCTTTCTTAAGCTTTTTGAAAAAGTCTTTAGTTGCGTCATGGAATGATTCTTTAAATTCCTTATAATTAAGATAAACCGGACTTAATTGCGTATTTGTTTTCATGCTAATTTTATTAGCAATATTTTCTATTTTTTTAGAATATTCAATTTTTTGAAAAACTAATAAAATATCAATATCAGAATCCTTTGTATAATCTCCACTTGCATAAGAACCGAAAATCAGAGCCATTATGGGCTTTTCAGATAGTTCTTTTAGAAAATCATTTACCGCCAAGCTTATTTTTGTTGGAAGTTTTTCAAACCTGGAATGTTCAATGGCATTCAGGCAAGGTGTAATTTCTTTCCTTGAGTAATCTAAGAAATAGTTAATTTGATTACCTGACTTTTCCTGTTTAATCAATTTGTTTATTTTTTTGAGACCATAATCAATTGAGGGCATTCCCAATTTTAACCGCCTGGAGAGTTCTCTCTTGTGAATCCCTGGACTTACATAAATTTGCTCCAAAATTCCAATCTCTGTTTTGTTATACATTTTATATCAATTGTAATATAATATATAACAATATTATATAAGGCTTTCGTTTTTTTATTCTGTTTTAGGTTGAATACTTCGCAGCTTGCTGCGGATGGGAGGCTTCACTAAGATGGCCTAATCTTGCTTGACATCCAGTTATTGAGAGTGGCTGTAGTGCATCCGAATTTGTATTCTCCTTTATTAGAACCCGATTTAAAATCTAAGATTTGTTCACAGCTGCAGCCATATGTATCAATCAAGGAATAATTGCTCTGCAAAATATTTCCCTTGTTGTTTGTTTGAAAATAATTGCCATAGAATACAGCATGCCTTCCTTGTTTCAAATCAGAGATAGATAAATGCTCTTCAGGGATTTTAGTTTTCAAGCATTTGTCCTGAAAACAATCATTTACTGAATCCTTATCAATGTCAACATTATCAATCAAGCCATCACAATCATTATCCAGCCCATCACAAGTTTTTTCTTGAGCAACACAAGCATTCTCTGTAAACAATTTTATCTCTTTCATATTGATATAAATAGCCCGTTCATTGTATTGGTCGTCATAACATGTTCCTGAAGCAAGATTAATCTGGTAATTTATATTCACATCAGACTTATTATAGCAAGCAAGAGGCAAAGCTTTGCTCTGGAATCCGCTCTGTAATAATTGCACATCATTATGAATCAAAAAGATATCGTTATTGAAATCATTGCAAGTAGCAAAAAGGCTGCTTTCAACAGGCAGATAGATACTGCACTCTTCAGGGATTATGGCCTGATAAAAATAAGTTGCATAAAGTTTTTGCTTGGCAGCATTATTATATTCTATGGATATTGAATATTCATTATTGTCTTTTGAATCTGTAGCCGTCCCTAAATTATCGTCAAAGGCATTATGGCAATCCATGACCGAACCTGAACAATTATAGCTTTCCTCAAAAATTTCCTGTGCAAAGGCAAAATTTATAGCCACTAAAACCATAACTAATGTTAAACAAGTTAATTTCTTCATCAAGTGATATTAAAGAACGAGAACTATATAAATTAAACTAAAAAAGAAAAAATAAAGGGCTTATTTCTTAAGCCTCTTGTTGAGCTTCCTTCGCAGATGCCTGTTCACTTCAGTTGAGTTTTTTTTTGAAGTTTCTCTTTAATCCAGTCCTTTTTCGTGTAAAGCAAGACACCTACAATCAATACTGCAAGTATTATCACTAACACGAGCAACAAAGTGCTGCCTGTTTCTTCTTCCACTTCCTCAACAGGCTCTTCATCAACTATTGCAGGCTCTGTCTCTTCTTCGACTTCTTGCTCTTCTTCAGCAGCCATCTTATCCACTTTCACTGCAAATACACTAAACCCTGGTGTCGAAGCTTCATAAACAACCTCTGAATCACTTTCTGAAACTACTTCAGTTTCAAGACCTTGCCACCTGCCGATATATCTCCACAATTTTACTTCTTCAGGCTCTAGTCCATTATCTTCAAGCCACTCGGCATCAACCTTGAACTTTATCTTTGCAGTCCTTATGTTATCGCTTGGGAGATTAGTAGTCTTAATCTCAAAGTACTTGTAAAGCTCTTCTTCAGCAATCTCATCAGATCCATCCACAGATTCAGGCATTTCATCATGGCTGATGATTTCAAATTTAATTGCAGCAGCAACCTGATTGACCTCAAACATTAACTCTTCAATGCCTGTATCGTCATCATTAATCTCTAGTGTCTCTTCTTCTCCAGCATTGACTTTTGCAATCTTATGAACATTGCTTGGTGTAGTGCTACCTGGGCTCGTGCTTGTGGTATCATCACTTGTATCATCAGTTGTATCATCGCTCGAATCATCAGTTGTTACTACCACGTTAGATCCAGCAACATTAGGCTGCGTACCTGAGAAATGAGGCAGCCTTATCCAAATCTTGTTGTTTGTAGTATCCACATAACAAGGCTTTGTCTTGTTGAAGTGCTCAGAACTTGCATTTGTAGCACAAGTTGTTACATTCAGCAATTCTTGCCATTCGCTTTGTTTAGCAGAATAGTGCGAATAATTGCCAGCCAATGCGCTTGCTGAAGTTCCGTTTGCCGAAGCATTCCAAATTGGTGTTGTCCAATCCTCACCATAGAAGTAAGGTATGCTCACATTAATGTCCTTGCTTTCATTCAAGCCTGATTGTGTAGCACTATATTCTGTGTAAGGCAGGGAAATCAGCACATAATCATATATTGTCGGGCCATTGGAACCGAACCTCAATGCAGAACTGAAAGAGCTCGAGCTTGTACTTTCAGTAACATTGCTGTCAAAGCTTGCATCCGGCGGTCCTGAAGCCAATAAGTCAACATTGACATAATGCACGCTTATGTTGCCTGTACCCATCCTAAAGCTTAGTTTTCCGCCACCAAATACTGCCTGCATTGGATTAAAATCTTCCATAGTTTGCGTGCTTGATACATTACAGACTGACGGAGGATTAGGCATATCACAAGTTGCATTTGAGAACAGCAATGATATGCTGATATCATTATCATTCAATTCTTCGTCTATATCTCCAGGATTGAACATGCCCATTGTAATGTTTGTAACGTCTTTTATATCTGTCACTTTCAAAGATGTCCTCTTAGGCGCATACTGTCCTCCAGAACCATCACCGCCATTGGCAAACACATTAAGCTCTTTTATGCCAGTTGAGTTCAATAATGGCAGGTTAAAGCTTGCACTCCCTGTACTGGAGATGTCTGCCATCCAAGTGAATTCCATCACTCCTAGACTGGTATAATCCATAACAGCTTCAACATGTGCACTGGTATTACTTAGTAATACGCCGTTTTCATTGACCAATGAAATGTTTTGCTTTTTTGTTGGTACATTAAACTTGCCACCATCCATAATATCCATTGAAATGTTTTCCGGCTCTCCAAACAATCCATACATATAGGTAGAAGTAAAATTCAAACCAGTATTCTCCTGACCATAATCCAGGCTTATATTCCTGAATCCGCCATAATAGCTTGAACCGTTTTTTGCTGAAGCATATAATATGAGCGTTGTTGTTTCAGTTGTAGCCGGTAATGAGATATTATAGAACCCATTAGTTAAATTATATGAATCTCCCTGTGTACCATTAAATGCCGACATGTTTAAAGGCATATCACCATAAGTTGCATGAATCATATTGCCAGGCTCAACAAGATAAGGTACTATCCTTAACTCATCCCAACCGCTAATATTTGTATAATTTATATAGCCTGATACCCAGGGCATTGTTACTGTTGCATTGAACTCCTTACTTAATGTATATGTGGATGCATCATAGTTAGACCTATTAGCATCATTAGTCAAATTATAAGAATCTGATGAGGAAAAATTGTTCCAGTCAAAACTGATAGGCATGCTTTCATTAGGATAAATCATTATAGAATAATTCCTATTCCTTGGCACTGTTATAATAGCATTAGTTACAGTACTGCTGAACTCTTCAGCAATAGGATAGCCCAAAGCCTGGTCCTTAATCTGATACTTGAAACCAATTCTAGCATCACTTGAATTGATAGCGCTAATATTGATAGTACCAGCTTCGCTAAGATAAAAAGTCATCCCGCCTAATAATGGAACTTCTTGCGCACTTATGCTGGGCAAAGCCTTGGAACGCCAATTGATAAAATCTCCACTAGTGTTAGCGGTTACAACTGGTTTGTAAGTATATGCTCCAGAACTTAAAGTTAAATTGAACCAGCCTGAACCATTAGTCTTGGTAGCATTATAGCCATATGCATTCATACTACCTTGTTCATACAAAGTAACATTAACTGTGGCATTTGCCAAGTTGTTGCCATTCTCGTCTTTTACTGTCCCGTTAAACTCTAAGGTTGCGGAAGCAGCAGCAATAGAAATTAAAAACATAAATAAACTTATTGTTAATAACCTTTTTTTCATTTATCTTACACCTCTTTTTAATTTTTCCCCAAATTAAATTAATATTCAAGAGTTTTTTTTATATATAAAACTTTTCACTAAAATAATTATCAATATCAACGGAATAATGAGCAGAAAATACTTTTTATAATCTGTTTTTTTAGAACCAATCTTTACACGCATCGCTACGCTATTCACAACATTAACACCCTTGACCTGTTCATTAATAATTATATTTGCATTATCTTCCTTCAATTCAAATGTTAATTGTTTTTGTTTATTCGCCGGTAACACAAAGCGCAATGACTCTGGTTCAACACCCGAAGCAATTATATCATACTGCGCATCTTCATTCAGATTATTGTATACTGTAAAATGTCCTGTATGGCTTTCAAACTCTACGGTATCAGGCCAGACAGCTATGCCCGAGCACAAGGGCATCAATAATAAAAAAATAAAAAAATAAAGCTTCATCTTGAAGTCACAATTATCTTGCCTTCAAAGAATCCAGCCTTGATCCTTGGCACTCTTATCCTAACAGCAAGCTCTTTTGTTTCTCCAGGCATGAGCATGAAGCCTTTTTCAGTGATGCTTGTCCAGTTGTCAAGAAGAATCTCTATGTTCTGTTCCGGAATCTTGCCCGTGTCAACCGCACTCAGGTTCACTTGCACTGATGCTGTCCCGTTGTTGCTGATCTTCAAAACTTTCTCATCAGATACAGTTCCTGGAACAAGTTCAAAATCAAGGTTCCTTGTCTCAACAATAGTGGCAATGACTCCAATGAATTCAAACTGCGCAGTTCCACTGACATTGGAACGGCTGTCAAAAGCAGTAACCTCAATCTCATGCATGCCTTTCTCCATATCCGGTTCCAAAATGAAAACTCCTTCATAACTGCCATTGCCTGCTTTACTCATGTTAAGCGTCTCATTGCCCAGTTTAGCTATAACATTTTTAACATCCTCATGGCCGTTAGCATCATCCACTTCAGCAACAAACTTCACTTCCCTTGTACTGTTGGCAACAATCTGCACACTACTCTCTTCACTGTCATCAGTCTCAATCTCTATGCTCAATTCAGGCAACGCATTCTGTACTTCCATCACCAAGGACACTTCATTGTCTGCAAGCGAAGAGTCATGGCTGTTCCTAAACCCAGGAGTTCCGCCATCGACAAGGCTTTCATTCCATGTGCCATTGAACAGTTCCAAACTTCTGCCATTTCCATCAGCTCCCAAATCGCTCGAATAATGCACCAGCATCGAGCCTTCAGGACCTGTAAGGTTTATGCTGTCTTCAGAATTAAGCAAGGACAATGAAGCTTCAACAGCATCAATCTCCTGGCCCCATATGCTCTGGAACGAATCCAAATCCTCATCATCACCATCAGTTAGCTCCCTCGCAACAACTAGATAATGCCTCGGCTCCAGCATGCCCTGCAATGGCTCTCCCTGGATTGTCCAAGTTTTGAGGTCTACGCTTTCCATGCCATTATTAAAAAGCTCGACCCATTCTGCATCAGAATCAGCTGCCTGGTCAGGATTATACATTATCTCTGTGACAACCACGTCTGCCCTGGCAAAAGTTGCCAGCAATAACAGGCTCACAAAAAATAGCCCTAATCTTTTCATTTTTATAACCTCCCTTATATAAAACTAAGAAAGCTGTTTAACAGGCAATATTTAATATTTCACTCGGAATTCTGCACAAATTTTCAGAAGTGATGAAATTTCAAACAAAACTTTTATATATCATCCGTATTACATATGATATATGTCCAACAAACTCATAAGTATAAGGTTGCCTGAAAACATGTTGAAAAAAGCAAAGAGCATCTCTTCGAAAGAGTTGTTTGCAAATCTTAATGATTTTATAAGAGATTCTATAAGAAAGAATATTGAAGATTATCAGACTAAAAAAGGCATGGCCGAATTGAAGAAAGGCTTGGGTTCAGTGAAGAATATTAAACGTATGAACCATAAAGAAAAAGAAAAGCTAGTTGAAGAATTATTTAGGGAAAGGCAGCAAGGAAAAGATATTCTTAAAGAATTCGGATTAAAGTAAGTTCGGTTTCGTTATCAGTATCCCATCTTCAGGAAGTTCAAAAAAATGCTTATCATTAGTAATAAGATATTCTGCATTGTTCTCTTTAGCTAAAATATAATGCAAGGCATCAAAAAAAGGTATACCAAATTGTCGTTTTATGCTTCTGGCTTTTCTCTTATGTTTGAATTTCGATGTGACGCTTATAATCTTATCTTTTCTGCTTAATGGAGTTAATATTTGCTTTATCTTTTCTTTTGTAATATATTTATCCAGTTCTTTCAAGACTATATCTGAAATGATTATCTTAAATTCACATGCTATACTCCTAGTTAATAATTGAAAAGCAAACTCACCAAGAGGCCTAAGATTATCGCTCCTATTTTCCAAATAATCTAAATATATGTTAGTATCAAGATAAACTTGCATGAAAAAATTTTATGAGAAAGTAGTATTTAATATTTCACTCGGAATTCTGCACAAATTTTCAGAAGTGATGAAAAAAAGAAAAAATCATAAAGGCGACATGCCCTTACGTTGCCTGATAGAGTTGATGACTTTTGCGCTCAATGCTTCAGGCAGCTTGTCAAACCTCTGGTCAAGTATGAAGCTTGAACCTCTGCCAGAAGTTGCGCTCCTCAGCTCAGAGCTCCATCCGAACAATTCTGCTACAGGCATTGCAGCCTTTGCCACTACCAAGCCGTTGCCCTGGTCCATGGATATCAGCTGTCCGCGCTTGTTCTGGACAAGCTTTGATATCTCGCCCATGTAATCTTCAGGAGCCTCAATCTGCATTACCTGCACCGGCTCAAGCATTGTCGGCTTTGCATCAGACATCGCTTCCCTTATAGCATCCCTTACAGCAGGATGTATCTGTGCCGGCCCTCTATGTATAGCATCTTCGTGCAGCTTACAATCCATAAGCCTTACTTTCATCTTGGTGCAAGGCTCACCGGCCAATGCGCCTGAATTGCATACCTGCTCAAAACCATCCTGTACCAAGCCGATAATCTCTCCTATATGAACAATTCCCCTAGTATCATCTACAAGCACATTGCCTTTGTAGATTTCAGAAAAGTTTTTGGCTTCCTTGGCTGAAACGCCCAGCTCAACAAGCTTTTCAACAATATGCTTGTCCTTCTTCCTCAGCCTTGCTTCAGGCAGCTCTCCTTCCTTGATTGCTTTAGATAAATCATCTTCCAAAGGCTCTACAATAAAGTAAAGCTTATTATGCTTGTTAGGACTCTTTCCTTCAAACTGCTGTGACTGCTTGCTTACTGTTTCCCTGTATACTACAATAGGCGGCGAAGTTAAAACATCCATGCCTTTCTCAGTCCTTATCCTGTTCTCAAGAACTTCAAGATGCAGTTCTCCCATTCCGCTGACCAAGTTCTCTCCTGTCTCTTCATTGATCTCTACCTTGACAGTAGGATCCTCTTTAGCAACAGTCTTAAGGACATCTATCAGTTTTGGAAGGTCTGCCGGATTTTTTGCATCAATGGATTTTGTAATGACCGGTTCAAATATGTGTCTTATTGCTTCAAATGGCGTCATCTTTACAGTTGAAACTGTCTCTCCAGTAAAGACTCCTTTCAATCCAACCAAGCCTACTATGTTTCCTGCAGGAACTTCTTCTACAGCAGTCCTTTGTGCTCCCTTGTACAAAGATACTTGTTGTACCCTGACATTCTTTTTTGCCATGTTCATATAGACTTCCTGGCCTTGTTTTATTGTTCCAGAGAAAAGCCTTCCTGCTGCCACTTCTCCAGCATGCTTATCAACAACTATCTTAACAACAACAAATCCTATCGGACCGTTAGGGTCACAATTTACCAATGCTTTTCCGCCTTCTGATTCCAGGTCACCATACCATATCTTTGGAACCCTGTAAGCTTGCGCATCCTTAGGATTAGGGTGATGCCTTATTACCATGTTCAATACAACTTCATGGATTGGCGCTCTTTTCGCAAGATTCTTGTAGCCTTCTTCTCCTTTGTCATAAGCATCAATTATATCACTGAAAGTTATTCCAGACTCTTTCATATAGGGAAAGCTCAATCCCCAGTTGTGGTAAGCAGAACCGAAAGCGACTGATCCTTCTTCAACACTCACTTGCCATTTCTTCTTGTACTCTTCAGGAGCTATCTGCTCTATGAGCTCATTGACATTCTTAATTATCTCTACGAATTTCTGTGACATTGCCTCAGGGGTCAGTTTGACTTCCTTGATAAGCCTGTCAACCTTGTTTATGAATAATACTGGCTTGACTCTCTCTTTTAAGGCCTGCCTCAAGACAGTCTCTGTCTGCGGCATTATCCCTTCAACAGCGCAGCATAATACTACTGCACCATCAACAGCCCTCATAGCTCTTGTAACGTCTCCACCGAAATCTACATGTCCAGGAGTGTCTATCAGGTTAATCAAATAATCATCTCCCTTAAAACCGTGAAGCATGGATACGTTAGCAGAATCTATTGTTATTCCCCGCTCTTTCTCGTCTTCATGAAAATCCAGAGCGCAAGCCTTTCCGGCCAAGTCTTCAGACAGCATGCCTGCCCCGCACAATAAGTTATCAGAAAAGGTAGTTTTCCCGTGATCAATGTGGGCAGCAATACCTATATTTCTTATTTGAGCAGGCTTCCTCATTAATTTTTTGATTTTATCTATTGTTTTTTCAGCCATTATTATTCACCTTGAATATGATTAAACTAGAATTTGAAAAAGAGAGGCATATTTAAATATTTCCATTTGACATTGCCCAAAATCTTAGAAAACTTTATAAATATGGCTTAGTTCTCTCCTAATCAACATTCTATAAAGAGGTACAAAAAATGAGGAAATTTTTATCTTGGATGAAAAACAAAGCAAATGTTCCGGAAGAGGATGAATTCTTAGAACTTGAAGAGCAAAAGCCTGAAGCTAAGGTAGTGGTAAAAACTTACCAGCTTGAAGCCTTTGAAGATGCAAAAAGGGTTTTATCTGATTTAAGGGCAGGAAATGTTGTTGCTTTAGTAGATATGAAACTCTTGAGGGAAAAGGACATCATAGACTTGAAGCGATCAATTACTAAACTCAAGAATGTTTGCAGTGAAGAAGGTGCAGACATTGCAAGTTTGGGCGGAGACTGGATTGTTGTTGCTCCTGGATTTGCAGAGATCCATAAGCCGCAAAGTGATTCTCCTGAAGTTGTGGACATGCCGCCTGAAAATTTTTATTGATTTTTTCACTTGAAAAGCCTAGGATTATTCTTTACAAAATTTGCCATAACCCTGTTTAGAATGAAACCCTTGTTAAACTTAACATATATATAGCCTATTATTGAAGTGAAAAGAGCTCCTGCAGCATCAACTATCAGGTCCCACATTGTGTCAACCAAGCCAGACTTCTGCATGTTAAATCCTAATAAGGAATCAATAGTAAACTCCACTATCTCCCATATTGCCCCTAATGCCAAGGCAAAGGAAAAAGAAAACACAGCAATCATCAAGGCGCTGGTATGCAGGATGTTCTTGAAATAGAATATATACATTATCATGAATCCGATAAAACCGATAGTAATACCTGACACAGTGTGCAATAATACATCCCACCACCAGAAGCGCGTATAATAGCCATGCACTTCTCCCAGGATTATTGAAGTGTAAATGAAAAGCACGAATATTATTTCAAATTCTGCAGGTATAAGTATGTTATATCTCCTTCTGAAAAAATATGGTGCAAAAGTCAGGATTAATGCTAAGCTGCAAAGAAATAACACCATCCAACTTTGCTCAAACAAGGCCTTGAAAAAGGCTATGGCCATCAGGATTCTCATCAGATAGGAAAAGCTCAATCCAAAACTTCCCTTTTGCCTCTTGAAATTCTTTATCTTGTCAGAATATTTTGTAAAAAACATTTTATTAATTAAGTTAAAGAACTATTTAAGTTTTAACATCCTAAAAAACTAAATAAGTTAAATAGCACAAAGCTAAGAAACAAACCGCTATAACATCCACATTTCCATAAACTTTATAAATAAAATTTATACGGATTATAGCACGAGGCATTATATTCTATAATAGGAGGCAAACAAAATGTCAAATAACCAACAACAACCAATATTCATACTGCCGGAAGGCACAAACAGGACAGTAGGAAAAGACGCGCAAAGAAACAATATCATGGCTGCAAAGCTTGTGGCAGAGACAGTGCGCACCACTTTAGGTCCAAAAGGCATGGACAAGATGATTGTTGACAGCATAGGGGACATAACTGTGACCAATGACGGCGTCACAATCCTGAACGAGATGCAGATAGAGCATCCTACAGCCAAAATGCTGGTAGAGATTGCAAAAACCCAGGAAGAGCAGGTGGGGGACGGCACTACAACAGCAGTCATTCTTGCAGGAGAGCTTTTGAAGAACGCTGAAAAGCTTCTTGACCAGGAAGTCCATCCGACAATGATAATCAAGGGATACAGGGAAGCCGCAATAAAGGCACAAGAGATCCTTAACAACATTGCAGAAACTTTAACTAAAGATGATAAAGATACTTTAAAGAAGATTGCAATCACGGCAATGACTGGCAAGGGCGCAGAAAACGCTAAAGAGAAATTGGCTACGCTCATTGTTGATGCAGTTACAGCAGTCCAAGCAGAGAACAAAGTATCATTATCTGACATAAAAGTTGAAAAGAAAGTGGGCGGCAGCATTGAAGAATCTGAACTCATACAGGGCTTGGTTCTTGACAAGGAAGTGGTTCATAACTCAATGCCTACATCTATTAAAGATGCGAGAATAGCCCTTATCGATGCTCCGCTTGAAGTTAAGAATACGGAGATTGATGCAAAAATCCAATTGACAGACCCTAACCAGTTGCAGGGCTTTATTGATCAGGAAGAGAAAATTCTTAAGGACATGGTACAAAAGATTGTAGATTCCGGTGCAAAAGTTGTGCTTTGCCAGAAAGGCATTGACGACATCGCACAATATTATCTTGCCAAGGAAGGCATCATGGCAGCAAGAAGAGTGAAAAAATCTGACATGGAAATGCTGGCAAGGGCAACAGGCGCAAAAATTGTGAGCAAGATAAACGAGCTCGACTCAGAACATATTGGTGATTCAGGGCTTGTGGAAGAAGTCAAGTATGGTGATGAAGAGATGATCTTTGTTCGCGAATGCAAGCATCCGAAATCAGTCACTATACTTGTGCGCGGAGGCACAGAACACGTTATTGACGAAGTGGAAAGGGCAGTGAAGGACGCAATAGGAGACCTGATTGCAACATTGCAAATAGGCAAAGTTGTTGCTGGCGCAGGAGCTCCTGAAATAGAAGTTGCAAAAAAGCTCAGAGAATTTGCAAACTCATTATCTGGAAGGGAACAGTTGGCAGTCTTGAACTTTGCTGACGCAATGGAGATTGTGCCAAGGACTCTTGCAGAGAATGCAGGCCTTGACCCTATAGACATGCTGACAGAATTGAAAGCTGCGCATGAGTCGGGAAAGAAATGGTCAGGATTGGACGTCTTTACAGGCAAGGTAGTTGATTCTTGGCAACAAGGCATCATCGAGCCATTGAAGATCAAGACACAAGCAGTCAATTCAGCATCAGAAGTCACAGAACTTATATTGCGTATTGACGACGTCATTGCGGGCTCTGGCAGCAAGCAGCCGCCTATGCCGCAAGGTGGAATGCCCCCGGGAATGGGAGGCATGCCGCCATACTGATTAAGAGGATGATTAGGAGAAAACAAAATGGGACAAATTAAAATGGGAAAGTTAAAGAAAATGTTGGTTGGGCTCGGAATCTCTAGCCTAATTGTGGGCGCAACCTACTTTCCTAGATTTCTTGAAGAGCTAAAAGATGAAACGCAATTTCGTCAAGACAACTATGGCAAAATTGCAATAAGAAAAAAGGATACAGTAGGGCTTAAGCCAATCAATTCAAAATTGATAACATTGAATGTTTCAGAGACAGAAAAAAAGGACATGATGATCTGGCAGAACAAGAATGACTATGTCCACATTTTCAAGGAAGCCAATGACAACATATCCTTGGTTTTCATCCATAATCAGCCTTATTGCAATAAGTGTGCCAGAAAGGTAAGCCCTTCACTCGAAAAACAAGCAAGAGACACATGGGACAAATATTGGGACAAGCTTGATGGCGATACTTTAACAGAGAAATTGAATGCAAGATTGAGCCACTAAAAAGCTATGAAAAGTTAAAAAGACCTCTTAAAACCCTAAAAAATGCCATTTAGAGCCTTATTCTTGGCACTATTATTTAGTGACTACAAAAACGAAACATTTAAATACTACCTGTATTTACTATATAGTAATCACCTCTTTTTCCCCAGCAAGAAACCTGAGGCAATGCTTTTTGAATCGCTGACTGGTTTCTTGCCAGGGTTTACTACCTCATAGATACTTCTCTATTAGTTTTGCATAAACTTTAAAAATCATACAAAGTAATACTTTTCTCATGGCATCTAAAAAAGAGGCACTGGAAAAGATTGGCAATTATTTTGCCGGTTTAGGGCTCGAAAAAAAAGTCCAAAGACATATAACAAATGGCAGCATCAACACCGCCGTAAATCTTTACTTGAAGACCGGCAAGGTTGAAAAGGCCTTGAATCTTCTTGTAGAAAAAGGAGATCTTTACAAGGCAGAAGATATTGCTAGAGAATATGGATTGGATGACTTAGCTGAAACATATAAGGCCATGGCAGAACTTGAGCCGCAGCCATTGATAAACAGTTAAGAATTATTCTTTTTTGTTAAAAACTGTATAGCCGCATTTGCCACAGGTTTTCCTGTCCTTATGCTCTGCTAAAAAGATTCCAGGCCCGCATTTTGGGCATGATTGTTTTTTTTCTACTTTATCTCCGCTAACAGAATATTTTTTGTATCTTACGCTTGGTTGTTTGTTTTTAGTTTGCTTCCTTGCCATGTTCATTCACCTTTCTCTTCCTTAGGCTCTTCAGCTTTTTCTTCCTTAGGCTCTTCAGCTTTCTCTTCCTTAGGCTCTTCAGCTTTCTCTTCCTTAGGCTCTTCTCCTTTCTCTTCCTTGGACTCTTCAGCTTTCTCTTCCTTAGGCTCTTCAGGAGTTTCCTTGGCCTGTTCAGCTTCCTTAGCCTCAGCCTTCTCTGCCTCTTCAGCTTTCTTAGCTTCCTCTGCTTTTTTCATGCTATCCTGAATCTTTTTGCCATCTTTTTCCAGAGAACATAATGTCTCAAAATCCTTATAGACATGTGCAATCAATTTTGCATTTGATGTTCCGAATTTCTGAAAGACATGCCTTATTGCTATAAGATTGCCTTCAGTCTTCAGCTTTTTTGCAAGTTCCTTCCTCAATTCATCACGTGAGGGTGTTGCTGTATCATAACTTAATTCAGCAGTTATCCTCTTCCTGTCTAATAGAGGCATTTCTTTTTCTTTGATAATCTTTAGTTGCATCATTTTTATCTTACCTTTATTGCATATTCGCCCTTGGCATTAATTTTCATCTTTTTGGCAATTTCGGATTTGTCAGGGTCTGTTATGATAATCCTGCCTTTCCAAGAATCAGTGAAATTGCTTCCTTTACACAATGGACAAACGCTTCCATCAACAAAAAGCCTACATTTTTTACATACTTTTCTTGCCATTTTTATTTCTTCTTAGTAGATTCCTTCTTTTTTGCATCTGTTTTCTTTTTCTTTTCTTTTTTCAACTCGTCTTCAATCCAATGCAAAGCTCCCAATCTGTGCTGCCTCATCGTAAGGCCAATCCTTGGGTTTGCTATTTCCTTATAGCTTATGGCAATTACTCTTGCCCTGCAGAGATCATTTACCTTAAGTATCCTTTTGCTCTCTTTTCCAGTGAGCACATTTGATTTGTTGAAGCTTACAAAATCATCCATTGTCTGTGAAACATGAATCATGCCGTCAATCGGTCCGATAGTCATAAATGCTCCGAAATCAGTTATGTCCCCTATCTTTCCCAATAGAATCTCTTGGAATTCGGGCTTGAAAGTCAGCAGTGTGAAATCTGTCTCATAATAGGCTGCGCCATCGCCATGGATAATTATGCCTTCCTGAATATCATTAATCTCTTTTATGCCTATGACTATGCCCAGTTCTTTTGAAATGAAACCGTCAAACTGCTTGTTCAAACTTTTCATGACAGCAGTTTCTGTGTCTTCATCAAAAAGTGTGGGATGCACCCTTATGTGTCCTGTAACGCCTATTTCGTAAAACATTATTCCATCCTTAGATATTTTTTTTGCCTGATAGTTATTATCTTAAAACCTTTGTCCTTTAAACGTTTTTTTAATCTCTTATCTTGAGTTGCTATTATGGACGTTTCAGGGTCCATTTCAACCAGCAAATCATCAACATAACCTTGCTTCTCTATGATATTTAAACCTTTCTGCTTGATGAATGACAAGGCTAGCTTAATTAATCTCTTCTCAAAAAGTTTGCTTTCATTTATAAGTCTTTCTAATTCGGTAATCGAGCCTTTCAAGACAGAAATCCTGTATGTGAAATCACAAATTCTATCCAATTCAGATTCAAGGTCAATTTTGAATTGCATCAAGTATAAAAGAAAATTTGTGTCAAGTATTATCTCTTTCATGTAGCATTATTTGTCATTTGCCCTTTATAAAGTTAATCAAGAAAAAAATCAATTTTTGCGTTTCCAGGTACTATATAAATCTTCCTCTCTCCTCCTTGAAATTCGCTTTTAGAAACCCTTAAATACTCGCCAAATTTCAGCAGTTCGAGGTAAAAATGGCGATACTTGAAGAGCTGTTGAAAAAAAGATTCAAGGAATTGGATATTGCGAAAACACAAAGAGATAATATCACTTTTTATCTTGATTTCATTAAAGATAAAGATGAAGACACTTACAAGCATAGCTTGAGAGTAGGACTCCTAGGTGCTGAAGTCGCTTCATTCCTTGATACTAATCCTGATATCTTCCTTTATGCAGGAATTCTACATGACATAGGTAAATTGGATATAGAGGATGATGTTTTAAAAAAGAAGTTCGGCTTCGACAATAACGATTATGAGAAGATGAAAGAGCATCCGTTAAGGAGTTATAATTATATAAAAAATATGAATCCATTTGCAGCAGAAGTGGTGTTAAGGCATCACAGGCATCAGATCAACGGTTATCCTGAAAAGCTGCCAGAAAGCATATTCCAAAACCACACTAAAGTCTTGATAGCATATTATTCAAGAGTGCTTAGTCTCGTAGATTTTTATGATGCACTTACAACTCGTTTCAATGATGATTCTAGATTTGACAAGGAAGCAAGCAAGGAAAAGAAGAAAGCAATCCTCTTGGAGAACAATCCGGACTTAAAGACATTGATAAATCACTTATACAATGTGAAGATTTTCGGCAACGGACTCTTGAAAAGCAATAAGAGACCAAAGCTTAATGAAGAGAAAAAGCTGTGCCTTTCAGAGATTGAAGGCAAGAACATAATGCTGGCCGCATCCTTAGAGCCAATCTATAGGCCTGATGTAGATCTGGATGATGACAAGAAAACTTTAGAAAAGTTCATATCGAAAAGTACCTCTGTAAGCAGGGCATTTGTTCATATGAGCAAGTATCTTAACAGGCACCAATCACCAGAAGGGATGTACAAGCATATATTTGAAGCGCAATTGAAGAACGAAAGGGAAAAGCGTGACGGAGAAGTCAGCCCTAGCCTTTTGGAATTCGCAATGCCGCTTGTTGCTGCACACATATTATATGATCCTAAAAGCCAAAAAAATCCTTTCGAACTTTTCAAGTATGCGAAAGATATCCTCAAGCAGACCAATGCACAGGATGTCAACTGGCTTATTAAGATGAGGGAAAAGGCAAACGTATTGCACGGCAAGGAAAAATACAGGCAATACTTTTTCCCTGCTGAAAATGTTTATGAGTATTACATGAAAGAATTGGAAGAGGCTGAAGAAGAAGACATTTCCACAATTGCATATAACAGGCAGTTCACAGAAGGATTCAAGGATATTAGGCTTGCTTTCAGGTATTTCAGGAGAAAGAATCCGCAAGAATTCATAAGCAAGGTCAAAAAGGCTTATAAAGCTATATTCAATAGAAGAGAATATAAGAACAAGGATCTGGATTACAAGCTGGCATCCAATTTCATAACTGCTGCAGCTTACCTCCACTTGTCTTACGACGATGAGAAGGCCTTGATCAACAAAAAATGAATTTCAAAGAGATTACGCTCAAGAGAGCAAAATTTCCAGGCAAGGACATAAACAAGCAGCTTCAATGGCTCGCTGAATCATTAGGAATGTCCGGGCTTAGGGACAAGAGCAAATCCTGTTTCAGGATTTTCATAGAGCTTCTAATAACTACAAGAATTCAGAAACCTGTATCAAGCGATGAACTTGCATTCAAGTTGAACCTTACACGAGGCACTGTAGTGCACCACCTTAACAAGCTCATTGATTCGGGGATAGTGGTTTCGCAAAAGAACAAATACCTTCTAAGAACAACAAGCCTCAAAAAGCTAATCCAGACATTAAAACAGGACACAGAAGAATTCTTCAAATACCTGGAGCCGTTGGCTGAAGAGATGGACAAGAAGTTATAAATCAATCGGCATCTTAAGAAGTCAACAATTTTTTAAAAAAATCACATGACATGGCCATCATTTGCAGCCTTGTAATTGAAAAGCTCTTCAACACTGAACCAAAGGCCCACTTCCTGTTCTGCCTCTTCCTTGTTGCCTGAAGCATGA
This sequence comes from Candidatus Woesearchaeota archaeon, assembly GCA_964522895.1. Taxonomy (GTDB): domain Archaea; phylum Nanobdellota; class Nanobdellia; order SCGC-AAA011-G17; family GW2011-AR17; genus JAHIMK01. Next base: position 20,673 of record CAZFZD010000005.1, read on the forward strand.
ACCAGGTTCTTTATTGATATGCCCTTGTTATCAGCATACTCATAGCTCACGTGGGCAAAATCTCCTCTTATGGTGCCTATTGGTGCTGACTTGGGCTCAGTACTGCCTACAATCTTCCTTACTGCTTCGACAGCATTTATGCCTTCAACTGCCATGGCAACAACCGGAGCGCTGGTGATGAAGTCTTCAAGGCCTTTATAGAATTCCTTGTCAACATGAGCACTGTAATGCCTTTTAGAAAAGTTCTTGTCAACAAGCACCATCTTCATGCCAATGAGCTTTAGGCCTCTCTTCTCAAATCTTGAGATTATCTCGCCAACAAGCCCTCTTTGCACTCCATCAGGCTTTACTAACACTAAAGTTCTTTCAATCATTTTTTAGCTTCCTTTTTAGTCTTTGTAATCCACTTCATCTTACGTGGAACCCTTCTAAGCTTTAACATATTCTTTTCGCACTTGCTTGAACAGAAATGCAACGGCCTGGCATCTTTCCTCACATAAAGCTTTCCAGTGCCTTTCTCTATTTCCTTGTTGCAGAATGAGCATTTGACCATTATCTTCCACCGCCTTTGCCCATTTTTCTTGCTTCAATCTCAGTTTCCCTGAGCATAAGAATGTCTCCTACTCTTACTGGACCCTTGACATTTCTTGCCATAACTTTGTTGGAATCACGGCCTTCAAGAACCCTGCATCTTACCTGAATAGCTTCTCCCCTGACTCCTGTCCTTCCCACGACTTCCTCAACCTTAGCTGGGAATGCCTGTGAAAACAGGGACTTGGATTCTTCAGATCCTTTCTTAAACTTTTTTTTGCGGATTTCTTTTGCCATTTTTATGCTTGTTTCAAAGTATTTTCAATTTCTTTTATCTTGTTTGCAGCCTGGCCTTCCTGCACTACAGCTACTGCACAGGTACCTACTGCCAATCCTGCTGCTGCACCAAGATCATCCTTGGTTCCAGCTTGTACAAAGGGAATTCCTTTTTCCTTGCACAATGGAGAAATATGCATTACGATTTCAGGCGGGTTAACGTCTTTTGCTACAACAACAAGTTTTGCTGTGCTGTTTTCGATAGCTTTTGTGGCCTCGTTAGTGCCTTTTCTTATTTTTCCTGACTTTTTAGCCAGTTCTACAGCTTCATAAGCCATATCCATCATTTCGTTTTCTTCAACCATTTTGTGAACCTCCGAACCAACATCATTGGTTTATAGTTTGGAGAATTAAATCATTTAAAAAGCTTACGCTAAGCATGGTATGTCAAAAGGAGTACGTAAATAGTAGAAATGTAAAAAAAGAGATAAGGGATAACTAAAGTTTAGCTTTTTGAAATTATTGAAATAAAAAAGCTTATATATCTGTTTGTTTCAATCTCATAATTGCTCTATTTATTCATTATAAAAGTTTTAGAAAATTTAAGGAATTATAAAAATGAACAACAAAAATCTCATGTGTAATGGAACTATTACTCTAAAAACAATTATTCTTAATCGAAATTATGAATTTGTTGAGTGCAAAGGTTCAGGGCACCCTGATACCTTAGCTGATGAATTAGCAGAAGAATTTTCTATTGAATATTCCAAATATACCTTAAAAAATTTTGGAATAATACTCCACCATAATTTTGATAAGGTTGGAATTTTAGGAGGTGCTTCTTTTGTTAAATTTGGAGAAGGACATTTAATAAAACCACTAAGAATTTTAGTTAATGGAAGAGTTTCTAGAAAGTTTGGAAATAAATATATAAACTATAAAAAAATAATTGAAAAAACAGCAAAAAAATATTTTAAGAAGAAATTTCCTTTGATTAATCCCGACAAAGATATAATCTTTAATCATAATCTCTCTACTGAAAGTAGTCCTGGAAAAACAAACCTTAAAAGTGAAAAAGAAGGAACTAGAAAGCGATGGTTTGAACCAAAAGGAAAACAAGATTTGAAAGAATTAAAATTTTTAGGTTCGAACGATACTTCAATGGGAGTTGGATTTGCTCCGTTAACAATGTTTGAAAAATCAATTAGGCAACTTGAAGATTGTTTTAATAATAAAAATTTCAGAAAAAATAAAGCTTGGTTGGGAACAGATATAAAAATAATGGCAACTAAAATAGACAAGACGATTGCTATAACTTTATGTATTCCCCAAATTAGTAAATATGTTAAAAATGAAGAAGATTATAAAAATAATCTAATAATAATGTGGAACTATATATACCACTTTATTAAGAAAAGATTCCCTAATTTTAATGTAAAAATTAATATGAATACAAGAGATGATTTTAAAACTGGAGAACTATATCTAACTGCAATTGGATCTTCTATTGAAAGTGGAGATGAAGGATTAGTTGGAAGAGGAAACAGAATTAACGGTCTTATTTGCCAAACGAAGCCATATACTATGGAAGGTGCAGCTGGTAAAAATCCAGTTTATCATATAGGAAAGATATATAGTCTAGCGGCTCAAGAATTAGCTGAGAAAATC
>CAZFZD010000006.1:0-22135 GCA_964522895.1 Candidatus Woesearchaeota archaeon
GCAAGAATCTTCAGCTCATGATCCTGCCATGCAATCCTGACGGCATTGTACAATCTCTTCAAAAAATTCATATTAAATACTAAGATGAAAAAATATTTAATCCTTTTGTTCTGGCCTCATCGTCGGAAAAGCGATTACGTCACGGATTGTCTTGGCATTAGTCAAAAGCATAATCATCCTGTCAATGCCTATCCCCAGCCCGCCTGTAGGCGGCATGCCATGCTCCAGAGCCCTGATAAAATCTTCATCCATCTGATGCGCTTCTGGGTCGCCTCTTTTTCCAGACTCAGCCTGCTCCAGCAACAGCTCTCTCTGCTCCCTCGGATCATTCAGCTCAGAATACGCATTGCCAATTTCCCAGCCCATCACATAAGGCTCGAACCTGTCCAAAAGTTCGGGATGTTTCTTGTGCACCTTGCATAACGGGCTTGTTGCTTTAGGATGATCAGTCACAAATGTCGGCTGGATAAGCTTGTCCTCGACAAGCTCTTCAAATATCGCCTCGATAGCCAGGTCGCGGCAATACTCTTGTTCAAAAGGAATCTTATAATCAACTAAAATCTGCTTAAGCTCTTCATCAGGCATATTCCTTATGTCGATGTTAGTATGCTCTTTGATTGCATCAATCATGCCTATCTTTTTCCACGGCTTCTTGAAATCTAAACTTTGGCCTTGATATTCTACTTTTGTAGTGCCGAACATCTTTTTGCAGACAAACTCAAACATGTCTTCTGTCAGTTCCATCATATCATCATAATCCTTGTATGCCCAATAGCATTCCATCATCGTGAACTCAGGATTATGCGTCTTGTCAACACCTTCATTCCTGAAATTCTTGCAGATGGTGTAAACTTTTTCAAATCCACCGATTATCAACCTTTTCAGATATAATTCAGGAGATATAGATAAGTATAAATCTAAGTCCCATGCATTGATATGTGTCTTGAACGGGGTTGCGCTTGCGCCGCCATATACTGGCTGCAGCACTGGTATGTCTACCTCGACAAAACCTTTCTTTTCCATGAACTGCCTTATCAACGACATTATCTTGGCCCTGTTCTCAAAAACTTTTTTTACATCAGGATTAGCGATAAAATCAAGATACCTTCTCCTATACCTAAGCTCTGGATCTTGCAAGCCGTGCCATTTCTCCGGCAAGGGCCTTAAGGCTTTTGAAAGAAGCTTGAATTTCTTGACTTCAACAGAAAGCTCTCCCTTCTTAGTCTTGAAAACAACACCTTCAACACCAATATAATCGCCCATGTCAAAAAGCTTGAGTTCCTTGTAATTCTTGAGATTGTTTTTTGCGAAATAAAGCTGGATTTTTCCTGACCTGTCCAAGATATGGGCAAAGGCTGCTCCGCCCATGACTCTTAATGTGAGAATCCTGCCTGCAACCTTGACTTTCTTATTAGTATGCTCTCCAGCCTTTAGCTTAGAATCATATTTTTCAATTATGCTTTTTGCATCATCTTTTTTGTCAAAACTATAAGGATAAGGGTTTATTCCTTTCTCTTTAAGCCTGTCAATCTTGACAATTCTGTCATGCATAAGACGTTCTTCAGGAGTCATAAGTGTTTTAGATAATATTGCCTTATTTAAAGTTTTTTCTTAATCATATCTTCCATTTGCCGTCTTTTTGCACTAATTTCCCATTAACATAAAGCTCTCCGCCAGGAAATTCAGAAAGATTACTCTCATCTTTCCTTAAGTCACAGACAATGTCCCAATGTATGGCAGACCTGTTCAGGCCACCGCCTTCATTTAACGGCTGGTCAAAAGAGTCCCCTAAAGCCAAGTGCACTGTGCCGCCGATCTTTTCATCAAACAATGTTTCAAGTATTGTCCTTTTGATTGCATAATTACAGCCGATACCCAGCTCTCCAACCATTCTCGCGCCCTCATCAGTCTGAAGCGCCTTTTCCAAAGCCTTGGGATTCTCTTTTGCATCAGAGTTGACCACTATGCCGTCCCTGAATTCCAAGCTAATGCCTTGCAATATTCCCAGGCCCGGCCTTTTTGTAGGACACTGGAAATAAACCTTCCCATTTACATTCTCTTCAACAGGGCCATAGCACACTTCTCCGTCAGGCATGTTCAGTTTGCCATCGCATATCTCTCCCCCTCTGCCAGCCAGGTTAAGGTGCAAATCAGTCTGCCCAGGAACATATATATGGACATCTTTTGCATAATCAAATGCCTGCTTGATATCTTTCATCTTTTCACTCATATTGTGCCAATCATTTTCCAAGGTTGCCTTGTAAACGAAATTCGCAAACGCGTTTTCAGCCATGCCTGCCGCTTCAGCGCTTTCCTTACACGGAAATCCTACAATGTTCCACTTGACTTCACACCCCAAGCGTTTTCCAGGCCTGTAAAGCACTTCCTTGTAAGGGCCTATAACTCTCTTGTTGAATTCTGCAACTTTGCTTTCTGAATCCTCTATCCCTTCAGCATAATTCGGATTGCTGTCACAATCAACAAGGATTCTTGCAGTGCACCATCTGGAAATCTCTTTTCTCCTTTCCAGCTCTTGCTGCCATTCATCCATGTCATTTCTTTGCAGGAACCATCTTAAGCTGTGAGGATCATGGCTCTGCATGTCATACCTTATTTTTGCTCCTCTTTGCTTTGCCATATCTCCAAGGAGAGTGCCATAACAGGAATATTTCGGATCAAACTGAATCATCAGCCTGTCGCCTTCTTCAATTTCAACAGAATAATCTAAAACTAATTTTGCCAATTCTTTTGCACGTTCATCTAACATTTTATCATTTGCCTCCCATAACAAGTTATTTTTTGTTAAATTCGGATTATAGTTTATATATTTTTTCTAAATTTCAGGAAAAGATTGCCCGAAAATTATATAAGCAAAAAAGCCTGTTTTTTAACTTAATAACAAAAGAGGAACAAGCTAAACAGGACTATGATTTTTTCAGGCTTAAGTTTGAACTAAAATGAATGATGCAAATAATACTAAAGGACAGCAACAGGCACCTCCACAGCCAACAGCAGCGAAACAACCTGCCCAGGCTCCGCAGCAATCCCAACAACCAAATCAATCACAACAGCCTGCTCAAACTCAACAACCGAAACCTCCGCAACAAAATGCTCAAGTCCCACAACAACAGCCTAAAAAAGAAAAAAAACAAGGTTTCTTTTCAAGATTATTCAGCAAAAAGGAAAAAGCAGATAAGAAATCTGAAAAAGTTGATACTGACAAGGCAAAGGAATCAGATTACAAGCCAGAATTCAAGATTGACTTTCCGACAGATATACCTCAGATTCCGGAATTGAATGACCCTACTGTTATTGATGTCACTTACAACATAATTGACCCTTATGTAGATATACATGTTTACTGGGATGCAGCAAATAATGAGATTGCTTATAAAGTCATGGAACCTGAACTGTCTGAAAAAGAGAAGAAAGATTTGGACACGCTTGAAGAAGGGCTTACTGAACTTATCAATATCAGTTTCATAAACATAGAAAAAGAAGAGATAGTGATAGAATATCTTGAAAAGAATTTGAGGATACTCCTTGACGAATTCGGGATAAAGGTTACCAAAGAAACTTTCCTGAAATTTATGTATTATATCTATAGGGATTTTATCGGCATGGACATTGTCGAGCCTTTGCTAAGGGATTATTTCATAGAAGATATCGAATGTAACGGAATAAATAGTCCTATCTACATCGTACACAGGAAATACCGAAACCTGAAAACGAACATTGTTTTTCCTGATATGAACTCATTGACACAGTTTGTTGAAAAGCTGGCACAAAAGTGCGGAAAATATGTATCATATGCAAACCCATTATTAGATGGAGTATTGCCTGATGGATCCAGGGTCAACGCTACCTATACAGAAGACGTAACTTCCAAAGGACCAACTTTCTGCATAACAGGAGGCAAGGTGCAGTTGAAAGACGGCTCCCTGATGGACATAAGGGAATTGTTCGAGCGCAGCAAAGCCGAATTTGGAAGTGTTATGGAAGAAGGGACAGAAATAATCCGGCCGGCAGACTTGAAATGCTGTGGCATGTACGGCGAAACCCTTGAACAAGTTGAAGCAGATATAAAGGAAGTCATGAGGCTGCCTGCTCCTGAAAAATTAGTGAAAGTCATATTAGAAGACGGGGCAAACATAGAAGTTACAACAAACCATCTTTTCCATACAATCGGCAAGACCGCTAAACTGGTTGAAGCCAAGGACTTGAAGGAAGGCATGTTCGTTCCTGTTCCAGTCAACATTAAAGCTGATGGAGCAAGGTACGTAATCAATGTAAGGGAATTGCTGAAACAATATTCCAAAGCAAAGAAAATATGCATTGTAGCAAACGGCTGCATCAAATCATTAGTGGCTAACCAGATTGAACTGGCAAAATCTTCCAACAAGCATTACAGGAAAACCATGGCTGCAGAATACGGCGTGCATAATTCATATTTCTACGAAGTCATTTCAAGAGGTTCTTCCATAGCTTATGAAGTTCTCGAAAAGATATGTGACAAAGAAAACAAGGATTTCAGTTCATTGAACCAAATCAAGATTATTGCTTACGGAGAAGGCAAAAAAGCAAAAAGCAAAGCAATAAATGTTCCAGATGAAGTGGATGAAGACTTGGCTTATCTTGCAGGAGCAATAATCAGTGACGGCCATCTTTCAAAATCATCCATAGACGTAAGCTGCTTTGAAAAAGGCTTTGCCAAGGCAGTCGAATCCAAGTTCATTGAAAAATTCGGCAAGAGCGACTCTTATTATGACGGTAACAGAGTATATTTATGCAATGTATTTACACCATTCTTCTTCAATAAGGTTTTTGAAATACCATTAGGTAAGAAATGCGCTACTGTTAAAATTCCGCGAATAATATTCAAGTCTGACGAAAAAGTTATTGCTTCATTCATAAAAGGCCTGTTTGACGGCGACGGTACCTGCAGTGCAGGATTAAGCTACAAGACCAAGTCAAAAGAGCTTGCCTCGGGACTCAGCTACTTGCTGGGCCGGCTCGGCATATACTGCTATTCCTACATGAAAAATGGACAGTATAAGATAACAATTCCCTCTGCCTATGAAGCTGTCTATCACGAAAAGGTAGGTTTCGAAAACCAGTACAAAGCCAAAAAGCTATCCGAACTTATTGAAAGGAAAATAGAGCATAAGACCTACATCAACCATAGTAGGATTCCGGCCGCACCAATCCTGGAATTGCTAAAAGAATTAAAAATTGCAAAAACCGAGGTTGCAAAAGAAACAAATGTTTCGTACAATAGGCTATTATATTATGATGCTCTTGCAAAACCCCTTGTCAAAAAGATTATCGAGTTAATACAAAAAAAAGCATTTACCGAAAAGATTAAAGTAAGCCAATTGCTAAAACTCAATTTTATAAACTGGCTAGTAAATAACGAACAGGAATATGTAAAGATAAAAAGTGTTGAATTGCATGATAATAAAGACAAGAAGCCAGTGTATGATATCGAATTAGAGCCTTGCAAATTCTATATTGGAGGTGACAAGCCGCTAACTGTTTTTGACACAATAAGGAAGTTCACCAAGGAACCTTGGACGCCTATCAAGCTTATGGATTTCAAGACAGTGTCGCCAGAGATTCTCGCTTACATATGGATAGCCATAGAGAACAAGTCAAACATACTTGTCATTGGTGGCACTGGTAGCGGTAAGACGTCTTTGCTTAACGCCATTGCATTCTTCATACCGCCGGCATCAAGGATTGTAAGCATAGAGGATACACGAGAACTTAACCTAAAGCACGAGAACTGGCTCCCTGCAGTTTCAAGGGCCGGAGCAGGAGTTGCAAACATTACTGGAGAAAAACAGGGAGAAGTCACCTTGTTTGACCTCTTGAAAGAAAGTTTAAGGCAGCGTCCGGATTATATAATCGTTGGTGAAATAAGAGGTAAGGAAGCTTTCGTATTGTTCCAGGGTATGAGTACAGGCCATCCTTCATTCGGTACAATGCACGCAGAATCTGTTTCAACAGTTATTAAAAGGCTGATAATGCCGCCGATAAATTTGTCACCCTCAATGGTTGAAGCATTAGACATAACCTGTATAATCACTCCTGCAAAAGTCAATGGCCAGGACGTTAGGAGGATAAGGGAGATTAATGAAATTGTGAAAGTTGGCAATAAGGGCCAGGCAACCATCAATACGCCCTTTGTAAGAGACCCTAGAAAAGACCAGTTCATGTTCAAAACGCAAAGCGTGGTATTTCAGAAGATCATGAAAAGGACCGGCATGACCTGGCCCCAATTGTTGAAAGAGTTCCAGAACAGGGCAAGGTTATTGATGGCGATGTACAGGCAAAAAATATTCGGCTTTTCAGAAGTGCAGAAAATAATTAACGAGTATTACAAAAGACCCAAAGAAATTTTAAAGAGATTCGGTATAAAATGAGCCTAGACCTTATTCAGCAGAAAGCGAAAAGCCTTATGGAGAATATTTACGAATATGAAAGGCTGAAGAATGAGAATGCTTCAAGAAAAGAACTGAAGAAAGTAAGAGATTATGCCATGAAGCTGATAAGCAAGATGCGCGAAAATATCGAAAAAGAGAGGGGAAAGGCAAATGCAAAAAAATGATGCCAAGGCAGCATGCAATGCAATAGCAGAACTGGCAAAGAATGCTAATCCTAATTCTCCTGACTTTGACAATTCCCTTACGCAGATTGAACAAAACTTAAACATTATTGAAGATTCATTCCACCTTCCAGAAGATGTCAAAAAAAGGAAGAAAAAAATAAAAAGCCTTAGTTCAAAAAAAAGAAAAAAATATCTTGAACAAGTCAACATCAAGCCCGAATTTCTTAAAAGCTATATGAAGAAAAAATCAAAGAAAGAAGAGGAAGGAATAAAAAGAGTAGATTATACGCTTTATGAAACAACAAGTTTTGGAAAACTGGCAAACCGGTTTTTTGAGAGCACAAGCGTATATCTCACTAAAAATTTTCCAGAAGCTTTCAAACCGCTTTTACAGGGGCTAAGGGCTTCAGGCATAAAGATTCTTTCAAAAACCTATATTAGCATGATGGTTTTCAGCTCGTTACTGGCATTTCTTGTTATAAGCCTTCTAGCATCTACGCTTTACAAACACGATGTCTTAATCTTGCAGATATTGCGGGGCCTGCTCCTAGGTACGCTTGGAGCAGCAGTAACTGCCATAATCTTTTATTTCTACCCAAACAGTGTTGCAAGTACAAGGGAAAGGGCCATAAAACGCGATTTGCCCTTTGCAATCATAAATATGGCGGGAGTGGCAGGAAGCGGAGGAAAGCCAATTTCAATCTTCAAGACTCTCTTAAGCACTAAGGAATATCCTGGTTTGAAAGATGAAATAAAGAAGATAGTGAACTATGTCAACCTTTTTGGCTACGACCTTTCAACAGCACTGAACGCAGTATCAAGAAGAACCCCTTCATTAAGGTTCAAGGACTTGCTCGACGGAATCGTCAACACGATAGAATCAGGGGGCGACCTGAGGGATTATTTGCAGAATATGGCAAATGAAGCCCTTGCAACTTATAGGCTTGAAAGGAAAAAAGCAGTGGAATCAATCTCAACATATTCAGATATTTACACAACAATCCTTATTGCTGCCCCTTTGCTCTTTTTTGTCACATTAGCAATCATACAGACAATGGGTGGCGAGATTGGTGGCATGAATGTCAGCACATTAGCTACAGTAGGCACATATGTCGTAATACCTTTACTTAACGTAGGATTTATCATATTCCTAAGCGTGGTGCAACCAAAATGATTAAATTCAGGCCAATACACTTAATCGGAATTTTTATATCGGTTTTCTTAATTGCATTAGACTTCTACCTGTTCTTCAGTTTTAAAGACCCAATAGGGCCGACAGCAAGATGGTTCTATCCTATGCTGATCCTGTCATTAAATATCGCTTGGGCACACATCTGGGTAGATTTCCTTAAGGAGATGAAAAGGCAGAAAAGGATTGAAGTTAAATTTGTAGACTTTGCTAGGGACATTGAAAGTTCTGTAAAGTCCGGCATCTCAATACCATCAACAATCATCCAGGCAGCTAAAAAAGATTATTCTGAACTAAATCCTTACATAAGAAAATTAGCCAATCAGATTCAGCTTGGAATCCCCATTCATCAGGCCCTTACAACATTTGCAGAAGATACAAATAATGCAATGATAAAAAGGTCAATCGCAATAGTCATAGAAGCTGAAGCCAGCGGTGGCGACATACAAGACGTATTGAAAGCCGTTACAGATTCTATGGAAAGCATCAAAAAACTCAAGGAAGAAAGAAAATCTGCGACATACGGCCAGATTGTCCAAGGTTATATAGTCTATTTCGTGTTCATAGGAATCATGCTTATCCTTCAATTAAAATTGTTCCCACAATTGTCGAATGTGGGCGGAGCAGACATGTCATTCATTGGAGGTTCTATGGGAAGCGGAAGCGGCAACATAGGTGACCTCGACACAGTATTTTTCATGCTTATACTCATACAAGGGTTCTTTGCAGGCATCATGATTGGAAAGTTCTCTGAAGGGACAATAAAACAGGGCCTTATCCATTCGTTAATTTTATGTACTCTGGGGGCCTTAATAATTACTACAGCCAAAGGTGGTATCTAATGCAAAAGAGGGGCGCTACGCACGCAGACTGGGCAATAAGTTTGGGACTTTTCCTCATATACATACTTTCCATGTTCATGATACTCCAACCAGGCGTACAACCAATCTATAAAGAAGAGCAATTGATTAAAAATTTAAAACAGGAAATAACAGATAAGACTGAATTTGTACTTAGCCAGACTCCGCTAATCATTACAACAGACGACTTAGCGGGTGCAGGCACATACGAAATTACTATTGATGCCCCTTTGCCTTTTGAGAAAGACGGCACCAAGGCAGCGATATTCACTGAAGACGGCACCTACATCGATAATGCAAGGATTGACTTGACAACTAACACCTTGCAATTTGAAGCAAGCCTGGAACTAGGCAGCAATAAATTTTGGGTATATGAGATTATTGAGCCAAATAAGCTAGGCGATGCTTTTAATTATGACAACTCTTTTTATTCAGACGCTACAAGCATATATAATACTAAGGAGAATTTCACTTACCAGTTTGGAGCTCCTGAAACAGTTGAAGGGCTTAGCTGGACATTGTTGAATTCCGAAGTCCTGAATGATGAAGGCATGAGTTGTAAAGGTGAAGATGCTGAAGAAGATTACACAATATTAAAAAATATCTTGAACTATCCCTACAATAAGGATTTCATAATACAGGTTATAGAAAACCCAAGCCCAAGATATGCCTTAGAAGACTCGGTAGATATTTGCCACATAGAAGACCCTTATGAACAGGCTTCAGTCTTTACTGAAGAATGGATTACATATAAGGTGAACAAGGAAGGATTAGGGAATCCAATAAGGATTCACACAGTAGTATGGTAAAAATGGACAAGAAAGGATATTTGAAAACATTAGAAGCAGTGCTTGCAATAGTCATAATCCTGTTATTCACTTTTTCAGTCACTCCTTCAGAAGAGGCTTACACCGGAGTGCCGGAAAATATGCAAGTGAGCCAAGATTATATACTTTCACAGATAGCCCAAAACCAAAGCATTAGGAATTATGTAGTGCATGCTGACGATTCTGACGCAGCATACAATTCAGCTTTTAAGGCAATTGATGGGCTTATAAAGAATAACGTGCCTGCATCTTATGGCTATACTTTTGGCATTTGTGACATGAGTTCCTGTATGAGCAACATCACTTCATTAGCACTTGACAAGTCAATATATTCGCAAGATATATTAATAACAACAGATGGAGAGATACAGAATCCAAAAGTAATTAGGTTATGGATGTGGAGCAAGGGATGATACCTTATAGATTCGTGGATGATTTGACATCAGATGTGATGTTTGAAGCTTATGGTAAGGACTTGAAAGAAGTTTTCACTAATTCTGCTATGGCCATGTTTGAAGTCATATGCGACATCGACAAAGTTAAGCCTGAAAAGATGGTCGAAATAGAAATAACAGAAGACAACACATCTGATTTGTTATACAAATTTTTATCAGAACTTATTGCACTTGTAGATATTGAAGAAATGTTTTTTTCAAAATTCGAGATTGAAAAGATAAGCGATAAGAAACTTTCTGCAAAAATCTATGGCGAACCAATAATCCCGGAAAAGGGGAATACCGTAGTTAAAGCAGTTCTTTATTACGGCTTCAAGCTCGAAAAGAATAAGCAAGGATATATGGCAAGAGTGGCTTGCGACATCTAAATCACTTTGTACTTCGTGCTTACCAAAGCCCATTCTATTATCATCATTATCACTGCAAGCACTAACAAGTACAATGAGATGTCTTTGTTCAACGGTTTTTCCTTGAATTGCGAAATCTGGAGAAAAGTATTACGAAGGCTTTGTTCATCAACTGGCTTGAAATATTTTCCCCCGGTAGAAGATGCAATATCTTGCAAGGTGGTTTCATCAAGCTTGAAAGCAGCACCAATCTCTCCAATGAGGCCTCCCTGTTCAGTTCCGATACCAACTGTATGTATCAGCATCCTTTGGTCTTCCACATAATTCAGGGCATCTTGCGGCGGTATCCCTATATTGCTTTGCCCATCAGTTAACAATACAATGACTTTAGGCCATGGATGGCCATAAAGAAGATTTGCAGAAGTTATTATCGCAGAACCTAAATCAGTTCCACCGACACTTTCTATTTGCAGATCCAATATTGCTTGCCTTACTTCATCCAAGTCATTGGTAGGCATCGCCTGGATGAATGAAGCGCCTGAAAAGCTTACAAGTCCAACATTTATTTCACCAGGGAGATTATCCAAAAACATTAAGAGGGCCGCTTTAGTAGCCTCAAGCCTGTTTGGATTATAATCTTCCGCAAGCATACTGCTAGAAGCATCTATGGCAAGAACCACATCATATTCAGTTGTAGCGCCAGTATACCATATTGTAGTGCCAGCAGCTGCAAGGATAAGGAACAAAACAGCTGCAACTCTCAAAAAAAGGACTAAGAGATTCTTTGAAACCACGCTACCGCCAGTAACTCTTCTTATCGCCTCAAAATTTGCAAACTTTAATGCCTGTTTTTTTCCTCTCTTCAGGCTGTAAAAATGCACAAATATCAATAAGGGGATTAAGACCAACAATGTAAGATATTCGGGCTTTAAGAATTCTACATCCATGTTAAATCCTCCTCCTCCTTACCTGGAAGAAATTCATCAACGCAGGCACTAAATCCTGGTCAGTTGGAAGCTCAATGGCATCAACATTATTTTCCTTGAAAAAATTAAAAAGCTCTTCATCCTGTTTCCTTGTGAAATGCTCATAACGTTTCTTGATATAGGCTGAATCCACTAAAAGCCTCTGTCCAGTATAAGGATCTTCCATTATTACATTTCTCACATCTTCAGGAAGATACTTATCTCTTGGATCCCTGACTACAAGACATACAACATCAAATTTTGCAGACAATAATTTCAACCTTCTTTTCCACATCTTTCCTTGCACTCCGTAAAAATCTGATACCATAATAACTACGCTATTCTTTCTCGCCACAAAATTCATCATGAATTCTTCAACAATCTCAGGATTATATCCGCCGCCATAGAGTGTTGGATCAACAAGCACTTTCGCCATCTTATAGAACTGATTCGTTCCTTTTGCAGCCTTGAACTTAGTAAGCACATCATCAGAAAAAGTTACCAACCCTACAGCATCTCCTGCACTCAAGATTGTATAAGCCAATGACAAAACAAACTCGACAGAATATTCGTTCTTGAGCTTCTCAGTTGAACCGAAAATCATGCTCTCGCTGACATCAACAACAAAATACACTTTCAGGTCCCTTATCTCCCTGTATTTCTTGACCAACATTTCTCTAGCTCTTACAGAAGCTTTCCAATCTATGGTGCTGGCATCCATCTCAGGGATATATTGCTTATAACCATCAAATTCCAAGCCTGCACCCCTAAAGACACTGATATATTCACCCATGGTCCTTGTCCTTACCAACCTTTTCGTAAGCGCCTCAATACGTTTCAATAATGGAGAAATATCTACCTTTAACTCTCTTTTTGTTTCTTGTTTTCCGGACTTATTTTTTCTTGCCATTTAACTCCGAATTTTTTTAAGGAACAGGGACATGAGCAAGAATCTCTTTGATGACATCATCAGTTGTTATCTTTTCGGCTTCAGCTTCATAAGTAAGAATAAGTCTGTGCCTCATGACACTATAAGCTACATCTTTAACCTGCTGAGGAGTTACAAAATGTTTCCCTTCCAAAAGTGCCTGGCTTTTTGATCCTATGAATAATCCTATTGCTGCTCTTGGCGAACAGCCCCAATCAATATATTTGGCAGTCGATATTTTATATTTTGAAGGATTTCTAGTAGCATCAATAATCCTTACTATGTATTTTTCTATTTCAGGATCCAGATAGATTGTCTGGACAAATTTCTGCATTTCAACAATCTTTTTTGGCGTGATTATGGGTTTTAAGTCAAACTTATCAAATCTTTTCAATGTCATATTTTTCGTAAGAATCTCTTGCTCTTGTTGCATGTTGGGATAGCCCATCAGAAGCTTGAACAAAAACCTGTCCACTTGAGCTTCAGGCAGTCTATAGACTCCTTCCTGCTCTAACGGGTTTTGTGTTGCCATAACAAAAAAAGGCTTTGGAAGATCATACGTAGTTTTGGCTATAGTCACTTGTTTCTCCTGCATTGCTTCCAATAAAGCTGACTGGGTCTTAGGCGGCGTCCTGTTAATTTCATCTGCCAGGATATAGTTTGCAAAGATTGGACCTTTCATAGTTATGAATCCTTTACCTTCTACATAACTTTCCAACCCTAAAATATCAGTAGGCAACAAGTCTACAGTGAACTGAATCCTCTTAAAATCAGAACCAGTAACCTTGGCCAATGTCCTTACCAATAAGGTTTTAGCGATACCTGGAACACCTTCTACCAAGACATGGCCATTAGCTATCAGCCCTCGCAGAAAACCAGTGACTACCTCTTCCTGCCCTACAACTGTCTTCTTGACCTCATTTCTTACTTTTTCCAATAAAGTATGATATAATTTGACTTTCTTTAAATTAGCACCTTTCATTTTTCCCCAATGTTATAATGTTTATCAGGATTTTTATAGCTTTTGTTTTTACATAGTCTTACGGAATCTTCTTCTTTTGAAATAATAGACTAATAATAAAATTGCAAGCACTAATCCGATAGCTTCAAACAATATTGTCTTCCAGTATAATTGGAAGAATGACTTTATTTTTGCAGGGCTCAGCTTTTCACTGTCAAGAGCCATGAAATCCTTACATCCCTGATTTGCGCTATGAATGACTTCTAACCCTTGTTCATATTGATACTGTGACATCAAATTTTCAGCCTCTTCAATCAACTCCCAAAGCTCCAGGCATTCTGGATTCTGAAGGAAAAGATCTCTTGTAAACTGTATCTGTTCCTTTAATTGAGCTTTCAAAACTGCATCTTTCTCTCTTACATCAATTACAATATCTACCTTTTCAGTTAGTTTAGGGCTTTGGGAATTTCCTATCAGAGAAATAGTATATCTGTCAGGGGTTAATAATCCAATATCAATCTCGAGATTAGTATTTTTTCGTTCGCCAACAGCCAAAGTGGTCCAGTTAGTCTCTTCCAAAAACAAGCCGAGCTCTGTCTGGTTGGTTATGGCCATCAGGTCAAGCTTATTTAATGTTAATTGGCCGCTGTTATGCAATATGACTGGGACTATTGTTTTAGATAACGGCGTAAGACTAACCATTGAAGGGACAATTATTTCTAATGAAGCAACTTGTGTTACTCTTGAAGTGCTGCTGCTTGTTTGTGTTCTTGTTACAACAACTGGCTCGGGTTCAGAAACATCATCTATGTGAAGACCGAAAAGATTAGATACAGATTCATTCATGCCATCCGTTGCAACAAATACAGCAGTTACATCTCCGCTCCAGTCTGTATCTGGACTGAATGTCACTTTATCGCCTTCTTCACTATAAGTAAAATCCATATTGGGAATAACAGGATCTTTTACTACAACATCATCGAAAACAGCAATACTGTCTATTGTGAACAGGGAAAGTGTTGAGCTTGAAGCATTCATGGAAAGCGAATCATTATAAGTCATATTCCAGTTCTGTCCATTGCCGGAAACATAGACAAGAACATTGTTATTATCAAACTCTGCCTTCAACCAAGCATAGCTAGTATTGTACATCGCTAAGGAAAAAGTATTATTTAAATGCTCAACTGAAGCATTGGACCTATACTCAATATTAGTGGTATTATCAGTAAAATTGAAATAAACCCTTCTTGCATTCTCATCGCAATCAGCATCACCTAAACACAATCCTGCAACTCCGCCTTGCCTTATTTTTATTTTTGTACTAACTTCAGTTATATCAACGTAACTAGAATCAGATGCATAATTCAGACCAGAACTGCTGTTCTGCAACAATGCCGGATTATTAGCCGTATCATTTGTCAATACCCAGGAACCTGAAAAATTCCATGTAGAATTTAGGGAACCCAAGTTATTTTGAGTAAAGCTTTGGTTTATAGCATGCCAATACCAAGAGAAAGTAAGGTTCTGTTCATCATAATCAAAGAAATATTCTGAAAGGTTTATGTAAGAATCCCTATTCTTGTACCATGCAGAACTGCTGATCCAAGTGGGCATTTTTGTGATGTTAGGGATATCTTTATACATCATTGGTGGCGCATTCACATTAAATACCGTGACATTCCAATAATAAGAATTTGATTGCGTTGCAGAATCGTTTACTACAAGAGTTACATTCACATTGCCAGCTTGCAAGTAATTAGGAGTATAATTCCAGTTCTTCCCAGTAGGATATATGCCTGAAGCATTTACGCTTCCGTTCCAATACCATCTATAAGTAAAATCATCACCTTCAATATCTGAACATGTGGGTATGAAATTGCCTGTTGACTGGTTTTCTGAAATATTGAACGCATCCGGGCTGCTAGTTATTGTTTTATCTGGCGTTGTTATCAAGAAATCACTGCAAGTTGGTATTGAATTTGCTCCAACAAGGAACCTAACAATTTCATAGTCTACACCACCATAAGAATCACTTACAGAAATGTTCACCCAATAAACCCCTAAATGCGAAGTATTTGGAGTTAAACTTATTATACCTGTAGAGGAATTGATAGTAGCATTAGTTCCTACATCTTCAAGTGTCGCATTGGCTGAATAAGTTAAAGTATGGTTTTCTTCATCAGTAGCATTGACATCATAACTATATGGTCTGTCAACAACAGGATTCTGATTGCCAATAGGATCAAGCACTGGAGCATCATTCTTTGAAGATATATTGAATGATAGGTTCAAAGTGTCATAAGAGCCGGTAAAATCTGTAACATTCAACAGCACTGTATAATTGCCAACTTCAGTATATTCGGGGGTGAAATTCAAAGTAGTATTGATACAATAGCCATAAGCTGGATTCCACAGACCAGTAATCTCGCTAGTATTTATGTTATCGTTGAACCATGAATAATTTGCAGCAAAAGTCAGTACAGCATCAGTATCATTGTCACACGCTATTAGCTTGCATGAGGCAAAAGGCTCGTCTTCAGTTGCATTCTGCACTGTACAGAAATCAGGATGGCTTTCAATGAACCTTGGCGGGAATGCCGCATCAGTCACATTAATATACATTACCTGCGAATCCTCATTGCCTGCAGTATCGTTAACTGTGAAATTTATCCAATAGAACCCGCTCTGTGTGGCTGAAGGAGTCCAAGAAAAAGCACCAGTAACAGAATCCAAAGACATTCCAGTGACAGTAGAATTCATGCTGTATCGCAAATATTCTGTAGTGTTTGGAACAAAAAGGTCATCATCGGAAGCGGTTAAAGTGAATGTTGTTTCTATTCCTTCAGTAGCATTCGTTATATTACTGATAGTGCTCAATGATGGCTCATCTTGTTCATTATATACTGTAAGATTAAGCATGGTTTCATTAGTTGCACCATATTGGTCTGTTATATTAATCGATACCCAGTTTGTGCCTACATCTGAATCGCTAGGAGTGAAGCTGATATAGCCTTCATCACTAATGTTAAACATAGAACTATTGTCTGCATAGCTTAAACTGTGACCATCAGGATCACTTGAGTTCAATGATACATTAAGCTCAAAAACATAACCCTCTGTCATGTTGAAATGGAAGTTGCCGTCATAAAGCGGAATAGAGTTGTTATTTATGGTAAAATTTATGATTGTAGAATTCCAGTTGTTCGTAGAATCATTGACACTAAGGTTTATCCAATAAGTGTCAACTTGGGCATCTGTCGGAGTAAAAGAGATTATTCCGTCAGTAGTGCTTATGTTGAACAATGATGTATTATCCCAATAATATAGTGTTTCCCCGAACTGTGTTGCGTTATCGTCATCGCTTGCCTCAAT
The DNA here is from genome assembly GCA_964522895.1 of Candidatus Woesearchaeota archaeon. Lineage (GTDB taxonomy): Archaea > Nanobdellota > Nanobdellia > SCGC-AAA011-G17 > GW2011-AR17 > JAHIMK01. The sequence goes on from CAZFZD010000006.1 coordinate 16,515, forward strand.
CTGGTACCAAAAAGGCGCATTGGCCCAAGCAGTCATATTGGAAATATTGCTGAAATAAGGAATGTCCTCAGTATTGTTGACAGTAAAATTGATAACTATAGAATCCTGCCCTCCATCGTTGTCAGCCACAGTTATGTTTATCCAGTGAGAATAAACTGCAGAATCGTTCGGTGCAAAATTCACAAGACATGAAGTGTTTCCGTTTGTGACTGCCACATTAGCACAGGAAAAGTTAAACCAAGTATAGTTGGCAGTATAAGTGTGTGTCTGGCCCACATCAATGTCTGTTGCATTAAGATAGCATGAAAACGGTACATCCTCCTTTTGGTTCAAAGATTCATTGCAGGCATAAAATAAGTTAGGCAAGTCATTTTGATTCTCTACAGTAATCTCAAATGTTGTTGAATTTGTAGCATTAGTTGGGGTTGCTGAATCCGTGACATTAAGCTCTATGTAATATGTTCCGACCAAATCATTTAACAAAGCAGTATTGTTTGTCAATAAGCCAGTGCTCCGGTTGATGGTGAATATTGAACTATCATTTATTGTGTAAGAAAAGTTTCCAATAGCACCTGAACCAGAAGTTATGCTCCCCTGCTCTTCATCAAACACATCAACATAAGAACTGTAGCCTACATCTTCGGTGGCGCTTGTCAATGGCGAAGTTGTAGTAAAATAAGGATAGTCATTCACTGCAGTTATAGTAATATTATAGACTGCTGTTGTTGATTCTCCGTCCTGGTCTGTTACCAGTAGCGTTGTCTTGTAATTTCCAGCATCATCGTCAGTATCACAATTTATGGTTATCAGTCCTGTCGATGCATCCAAGTTGAAACAATTGAAATCTGTACCTTGCGCATAAGTGTAATTCTCCAATGGGAGGTCATTAAGGTCATAGTCACTCACATTCTCTGAAAAATCATAAGTGCAGATAGTATCTTCTTCACATTCCTGGGGGGGAAGATGTTGCACTTCATATTTCGAGTAAGGGGGCCTATTGGTTATGGTGTAGGTGTCAGTGAGATCAAGATTATCATAAGTTGAGTTTGTACAGCTGACTTCAAAATCATAAGTCCCATCATAAGTGAAATTCCTGCTGTAAACATAGCGCCTTTCAGTCGCACTATATGTCATCGAGACAAAGCCTTCATCATAACTTCCGCTATAATTCTGGAACCGTATTTGGCAGTCTCCCATTATAGGGCCTACAGTGGAATTTGAATAATTGGCATAGAACGTTACGTTCCATTTGCTTTCAACTTCATCAGGATTATAGCTTTTTTTAATCTCCAAATCAGTATCATCGGAAATGTTAAGCGCGGAATCGCTTCCAGCAGTATATGCACTGAAATGTTCTGCATTGAAAGTTATCTTCTCCCCTTCAGTTTCAAAAGGAATAGATGTCTTTTCCCACTTGGGACAAATATTGGTTTGCGAATCATAATCAGGACAATAGAAAATCGCTTCTATTGCTCCAGTCTTCTCAAGCTCTATTGTCGCTGAAGCTGAAGACAGGCCAGTAACTGCAACTATCTTGGTGTTGAAAACTTTAGATGCGGGGGAATTGAATTCTACGTTCACGGCTTCAGGCTCATCAACAATATTTTCAATGCTGATTTCATCATTGCCATTTTTAGCATTAAGAGAATAACCTTCATCAGACTTTTCCATAAGATAACCCTGCTCCATCACATTGCCGTCAGACTCTATGGTTACGACAGCACCAGTAGGCATGAAAAGAGAGTCTCCAAAAGCAAAAATCATAGAAAGGAGGATAAATACAAGTGTCAAAGCAAAGGCAACATGGTTTTTCGGGGTTTCTTTTTTTGAAGATGGAGTTGTACTACCCAAATATATGCTCCTTACTTTGCCATCTTTCCCCCTAACAGTCTTATAATAATAAGGGCCGAAAATCTTACCATTCCTTTTAACATATCTCTTATGTACCATACACCTCTTTTCCCCGCTTAATCACAATTATAATTGTAGTACAACTAAGAAGTAGGTTGGATAATTTATAAATCTATCGTTAAATTTTATCCCTTATATGCACTTTAGATTTTTTATCTTTTGGAAGCTTTTTATAGATTTTTTGTGCCTGTTGATATAATGACTTCGCTTTTTCCCGATGATTATTATCTGCCTCCCTATAGGCTTTCTTGAGAAGATTATTAGTTTTCATGACTTGCAGAGTAAGGACTAACTTATTCCCTAGATTTTTGGACAATGTACCTTTAATGCCGCCTTTCAGCCTGACCATTGTCAAGACAAGAACACTCATCATCATCCAGAAAAACCAATACAACCCAGGGCTAAAAAATAAATCCTTAGTGTCAAATTTTTCGGCTTTTACCGGTGCCAAAACTTCCTTGCAAACTGGACAAGGACCACCACAATCAATGCCTTGCTCTCCTTGGTTCCTTATACCATCATCACAAGTAGGGCATGGCTTGCAAACACCACCACAATCAGGAAGAATCTCATTTTGATTTTTTATTCCATCATTACAACTAGGGAAGGCAGTATAAGTACAATTTTTGGTTTCTTCAGGCTTATTTTTCAGAGTCCCACAACCATGCTTGTCCTTACATTCTCTTGTCTGAATCTCTTCTTTTGAACAATTGCTCCAATCTGTGCAGACCCAAAGCTCTACGCATCTTGGGAATGCAGCTGAGCCTCCCATCTTTCCAGAAGGCACTGTCCTGGTTTCTGGGGGTGGCGGAGGAGGGGCAGATACTGTTAAGATCCAAGACTCTGAAGCATTATACTCGCCATCTGTGATAGTTACAGTAAGATTATAAGTTCCTGCTGAAGCAGAACAATAGGTATAGCTATCATTGGTTACGCCTAAAGAAACATCATCAAGATACCATTGCGTTGAAGGGATAGTGCCATCAGGGTCATACTTGGTGATATTAAAATCCTGGCAATCAGTAGTAGACAGGGACAATTGCTGGCTGACTGGATAATAAGAAGTTATTTCAGGTGGATGGTTCATTGTCAAGATAGTTAGGCTTATGACTTCAGAATCCTGGGTGCCATTCAAATCCGTAACAGTCATGTTTATTGAATGTGTTGTATTGAACCATCTAGTATAATTAGTGAAATTTCCGCTGATTGTATGATAAGAATAGCTATCATTAGTTTCTATAAACCCGGAAGAATTAAAGAACCATGAAGTGTTGCTTGAAAAATTCAATTCTTCAGCTTCATCAGGGTCATATGCGGATAGGTTTATTGTAAAGCTTTCATTTATGTAAAGTGTCTGGGCTCCGATTGAAGTCAGGTTCGGAATATCATTTACCGGCCTCACGCTGAACAGCACATCCTGGGAATCCAGGGCCAATGAAGGATCCACAACATAAATCTTTACTGTCCAGTTGCCGTTATCCTCGTCATCAGGCGTAAATGCTATTATTCCGGAATCTTCCCCTATAACAAACCTTGAACTATTGTCATAGAATTTTAAGGGATCATTATTAGGATCTGTTGCGTTCTGTGAGACATTTAGGTAGAAAGGCACTTCTTCAACAAGACTCTGATTGCTCATGTTAAGTATTGGAGCATAATTGGAATCCCTTACTACTAGATTGAAAACAGTAGTATCATCCGGATCCTCGCACGCACCATTTCCCACAGAAACATTATATGAATAATTGCCTCTTTGGGAACTGTTAGGGGTAAAACTTATTTCTCCTGTGGTATCATTTATGTCAAAAAGATCAGTATTGTTCAAGGTGAAATTCAGTTGAGGATAATAAGAGCTCTCGTCAGTCACATTTATGTCAAGATAATAAGACTGGTTTATGTAGGCTATCTGATCATCAATTACTGTAAAATTGAGGAACCAGTCAATGCAAAGTTCTACTCTTGAATTCTGTGCCTTGCCTGTCAATGATTGAAAAGTAGTATCAGTTGTTGCCTTGTATACTGTTGTAAAAACAAGGAATGAATTTATATTTATCAAGATTATCAAAATCAAGATTATAATCTTCATTCCTATCTTCATTTAATCACCTTTCCTTGAAATAATCACCAGTTTACTGGTATAATTGCCATACTTCTTTTTTACAGGCACATTTGCGGAAATTTCCACCTTAGTAGTCTGACCTGGTTCAAGATTAATAAAACTTTTTGAAATCCTTATTCTTTCTTCCAATTCACCTTCAACAGAAAGTTTTACAGTAATAGGGAACTCATAATCATTTTTTATATCTATTGAACGTATGGCAGTACTGCCTGGTTTCAATGTGCCGAACCAAAGCTTGTCTGTATCAAGGTTTATCCCCACCCTGTCCCCTACAGCCATATCAATCTCAATCTCAGACACATCAAGAGTATAATAAGCATCATGAATTATCGACACTAGGCCCACTGTCATGAAAATCAGAAAAAGCATCAATAAGAAAAAGTTATCCCTTTTCATTTTTTGAACTCCTCTTTTTCCAGTACCATGTCAAGATATTTATTGCAAACAGCAATATCAAGATTATTATCAGAAGAGTCGGACCGGTTAAGAATCCTTTGGCACTATCCCAAAAGCTTGTCTCTATGACTACAGGCAATACATCTATTGTTGTTTCACTCAGGCTCTCAGCATCATCATAATACAAGTTAATTTTTGCATCATAGGTGCCTGCAGGAATCTCTGTAACATCCAAATATCCATCTAATTTTACTGTTTGCCACGGATCAAGATCTGCACTGACAGTCTTAAAACTAGTCAGCGTTTGGCTACCGTTCATCAATTCAACATGGGCATGAACATTCTTTATCAGATCCCCCCACCAACTTTGCACCTCTACTTCAACAGGACTTATCTTTCCTACAGTAACATTGGGCGTCATCTCAACAAAATCAACAAACAATTTTCCTATGAGGAAATCAGTCTCATCAACTGCGGGCTCATCGCCCATATAATTCAATGTCGCAAGTGCATTATACCTTGCAGGCTCAAAATCTGTGGTCTCCATTTTTTTCCAAACAACACGTTCTTCAAAAATAGGGACAGAAACAGAATCAGTATGCAATACCTGCTTTATATTGCCTTCAAGATCGCTTACTTCTATTATCGGCAAGAGATCCTTAAGCGCCTCTTCACCTTGATTGCTTATGCTTAACTTAAAATAAGCAGGCTCGCCTTTCTTGACATTATCAACATTCAGCTTAAGCTTCGCATATCTTCCTTCATAAGGTATATGGACATAAATATTCGTACCTACTTCCACAAAGGCACCTAACCCGACAGGCATGTCTGGAGTAGTTTTCTCTTTTATCATAAATCCGCAATTAAGTCTTCCAGGTTCTGCATCAATCTCTTCTGGCAAATCCACGCTAACTGTAAACTTATGGTTGCTGCCAGTCTTAATTATCTCTCCATTCAATTTTACAAAAGGGCAGCTCATCTCGAGTTCAATATCATTATAACCGCTGACTTGATAAGAGATTATGTGCTTCTCTCCAGGGTAATAGGGCATGTCAACTGTTGAAGGGACTACGCCAGCAGCTAATGCCATATTAAGGCATAAAATAAAAATTAGAAAAATTAATCCAAAACTTGCTAATAATTTAACTTTTTGCAACTTCATTTTTGGCATGTCGCTGACCACGGCCCGGCGCTC
>CAZFZD010000007.1:0-21170 GCA_964522895.1 Candidatus Woesearchaeota archaeon
AAAAATTTCAGAACTTTTTTGAAACCAATTATACTAGTGAGCTTCACGAATTGTCTTCAAAAGGAAAAAAGGCTCTTGTAGTGAATTTCTTTGATCTTTCAAAATATGATGTTAATTTAAGTGAAGAGCTTCTGGAAGAGCCTGATGAGACAATAAAAGCTGCGGAGGCAGCCATAGAACTTTTAGGTTTCAACGCAAGAGTAAGATTCAGGAATTTTCCAGATAGCCAGTATCTTTTCATAAGGAACATAAGGAAAGACCATATAAGCAAGTTCATTGCGATTGAGGGCATAATAAGGCAGGCTTCTGATGTAAGGCCTGAAGCTGTGCATGCAACTTATGAATGCCCTTCTTGCGGAGGCAAACTAAAGATACTGCAGACTGATAACAAGCTGAGGGAACCCTCAAGGTGCAGTTGCGGAAGAAAAGGGCATTTCAGGATGCTTTCAAAAGATCTGGTGGATGTGCAGAGGCTTGTTGTAGAAGAGGCACCCCAGACTTTAGATGGTGGCGCACAGCCGAAAAGATTGTCTGTATTCTTGAGGGAAGACTTGGTTGAACCAATCATGGAAAAAAGGACCACTCCGGGAACTAACATCAAGATTACAGGAGTTTTAAGGGAAGTGCCTATACCTCACAAGCAGGGTGGCATAATGACGAGGTTTGAGCTTTCTATGGATTCAAACCATATCGAACCTGTTGAAGAAGATTTTTCCGACATAATAATAAAACCAGAAGAACTTGAAAAGATAAAAAAGATTGCAAAGTCAAAAAATGTCTATAGCAGGCTTACGAATTCTATTGCTCCTAGCATATACGGTCATGAGAATGTAAAATTAGCACTGGGATTACAGATGCTTGGCGGAGTAAAAAAGCAAAAGAAAGACGATACCATAATCAGGGGAGACATGCACATACTTCTTGTTGGAGATCCGGGTGTTGCAAAATCACAGATGGTGACCTTTATTTCAAAGGTTGCTCCCAAGGCAAGATATGTTGCTGGAAGAGGAGCATCTGGAGCTGGGCTTACTGCTACAGTAGTAAAGGATGATTTCTTGAGAGGTTGGGCGCTTGAGGCAGGAGCAATGGTTCTTGCTGACAAGGGAATATTATGTCTTGATGAGATGGACAAGATGACCCAGGAAGACACTTCTGCGTTACACGAAGCAATGGAACAGCAACAAATAAGCATTGCAAAGGCAAATGTCCAAGCCACCTTGAGAGCTGAAACTTCTATCCTTGCAGCAGCCAACCCCAAGCTTGGAAGATTCGATCCTTTTGCACAGATAGGGAAACAGATAGATCTTCCGCCTGCCCTGGTCAGCAGGTTTGATTTAATTTTTGTATTAAGGGATCTTCCTGACAAGGAAATAGATTCAAGGATAGCAAAGCATATGCTTATGAATCAAAGTGAAGGTGGAGCAGAGTCTGATATTGATCCAGGATTGCTTAGGAAATGGATAGCATATGTGAAGCAAAACATACATCCCAAATTGACTGATGAAGCCAAGACAGCGATTGAAAATTTTTATGTGAGTTTAAGGAATGCAGGACCAGAAGAAGAGGCAATGCAGGCAATACCAATAACGCCAAGACAGCTTGAGGCAATAATAAGGCTGGCTGAAGCGTCGGCCAAATTAAGGTTTTCAAATAAGGTCACAAAGTCAGATGCTGAGAGGGCAATCAAACTTCAGATGTCGTGCATGGAACAGATAGGCATTGATCCTGAAACTGGAAAGATGGATATTGACAGAGTAACAACCGGGGTGCCTACAAGCGAAAGGGGAAGGATAGTAAATGTAAGGGAGATAATATTCCAGCTTTCTGAAGGCAAGAAAACAATACCTGTAGAAGAGATTGTTGAAGAGGCTGAGAAGAAAGGGATCCCCTCACACAAGGTTGACGAGTCAATAGAGAAACTAAAAAGGAGCGGAGACATTTATGAGCCTAAGAAAGGTTTCATAGAAAAAATATAAGATGAAATTCAAAAGACAGACAGCTTACAAATATTGGATAAGTGACTTGTTATCAAGCATACAGAAATTAAACAATGACGGCTTGAGATATTTTCAAGTAGGGGATGCACAAGTTGTCAGGGTTAACGTCATTGCAGTAGTTGTAAACAGGTATGATAATGAGGCAGGAAATTATTCTGTAATAACTCTTGACGACAGTTCTGGGCAGATAAGAGTAAAGGCCTGGGATGATGATACCAAGCTTCTTGATAATCTTGAGCTTGGCAATGTTGTCTTGGTAATAGCAAGACTTTTCGAATCTAATGGAGAGATATTCTTAAGGCCTGAAATCGTAAGCAAGATGGACGAGAATTGGGCAGCAGTCAGAAGGCTTGAACTCGAAAAGAAATTCGGCAAGGCAACCAATGAGAAGAAAGTGCTGGATGTCACTGAGGAAAAGGTTGAAGAGAAGGTTGAGCCAAGCATAAAGGCCAGGGAAAAGGTCTATTATTATGTTGAAAAGAATCCTGACGAGGGAATACAGATATCTGAGCTTGTCAGGAAAACAGGTTTAAAAGAAGAGGATGTCGAAAAGGCTGTTGAAGAGCTTCTTAGAGAAGGAGAAATATACAATCCTCGGCCAGGGTTTGTCAAATTAGTTTAAATCCTTTCCAAAACTGCTGTCCTTATCAGTTGGCTATCTCTAATTTAACTTTAAAGAGTGAGAATAAATGCTTAGAATTGATTAATCTAAGCAAAGGTAAATTACTGCGCAAAATGAACCTTAATTTGATTATTTATTGCGCATAGTTAAATTATACATAATAAAAGTGGTTTTTACCGTCGTGATTATTAAAATCCATAATATTATTTAATAACTCAATTACCGCGCAAAATGAATAAATTTAAATACTATCTAAATATAAATAATTTATGGCGTGGAAGATACCTAAATATAACAAAAATGAACTAAACAAAGCAGGAGAAATATTGAAAGATGAAGATAGTCCTGAAGAAAAAACAGCGAAAGCTACAGAGATATTAAACCACTGGAGAGCAAGTCATAGTTACCCTTTACATATTTTTCAAATGACTTTAAAAAATGTTTCTCAAAGATATGATAAAACTTCTTTAGTTGCTCAAAGACTTAAAAGAGCCACTTCAATAATTAACAAGTTAAGAAGAAAGTATGAGGGGAGAAAAGCTACAATGAATTTGTCTCAAATGCAAGATATAGCAGGTTGTAGGGCGGTGGTTAAAGATGTTAAAATTGCAAAAGAAATTTATGATGAATATTATATTAAAGGAAATTTAAAACACAAAAGAGTTGGTAAAAAAGACTATATCACTTTTCCAAAAAAGGATGGATATAGAAGTTTACACCTTGTTTATGAATTTAAAAGTGATAAAGGTAAAAAAGAATATAATGGGCTAAAGGTTGAAGTTCAAATAAGGTCTAAATTACAGCATTTATGGGCTACTGCGGTGGAAACAGTGGATTTTTTCACAAGACAAGCGATTAAATTTAATGAGGGTAGACCAGATTGGGCAGATTTTTTTAAGCTCGTGAGTTCTGCCTTTGCCATCAATGAAAATTGCCCGATAATTGAAGGAACTACTGCAAACGAAAAAGAATTATACACTCAAATAATGAATAAGGAAAAAGAATTAGAAGTAATACATCGTATGGAAGGATGGACTCACGCAATGAAATTTTTTAATGAAGAAGTAAAGAAAAAAAGGAGGGGAAAAGTAAAATTTTTCTTATTGGAACTTGATATTTTAGGTAATAAGTTGAGTGTTAAAGCATATACTCAAAAACAAGAAAAACAAGCAATAGAAGATTATGATAAATTAGAAAAAAGACATAAGGGGAGAACAGATTATGATGTTGTCCTTGTTGGTGCAGAAACGACTAAGGATTTGGAGAAAGCCTATCCTAACTATTTTGTAGATACGAGAGAATTTATTTTTGAATTGGAAAAGATAATAAGAAAAGTAAAATAAATTTTTTAGTCATTTACCAACCGCTAAGGTAATAATATATCCTTTCCAGGCTTTGGTGCAACCCTCTAAAAAATATTATTAGATTAGTAGATTTATAATAAAACTCTTAGTATTTTTAGAAAGAATATATCTTTCTAAATAGGAATGCACCAAGGTCCCTTTCCAAAACCCTTATAAATCAAGCCTTTCTTAGCCAATCTATGGCAGACTTAAAATATTCGGATTTGCTGAAAAAAGCAAAAGATGCCCTGCCAGAGGAAAAACTCAAGTCAGACAGGTTTGAGATTCCCAGAGTAAGAGGGCATGTTCAGGGTAATAAGACCATAATCTCAAATTTTGCAGAGATAGTGGCAGCATTCATGAGAGAGCCTGAGCATCTGCTCAAGTTCCTTCAGAGGGAATTGGCCAGCCCTGCTTCAATTGACGGGCCAAGATTGATTTTCGGAAGGAAATTGACTTCTACATTAATAAATTCAAAGATAGAGAAATATGCCAAAACTTATGTATTGTGCCCAGAATGCAAGAGGCCCGACACCAAGGTGAAGAAAGAAGGTCCAGTATTGATGATGAAGTGCATGGCATGTGGTGCAAAGCATCCCATTAAGGCTAAAGTTTGAAAATGAAAATAGATGTTGCTGTACATAACCAGGAAATATTGTCTTTATGTGATTCTGAACTAATCGGAAAAACATTGTCAGATGGAGAGATTGAAATAACATTGAATGAACGTTTCTATAAGGGAGAGAATCTAGAGGAAGAGGAGACAATAGAGCTCCTGAAAAGCGCAGACAACATAAACATTGTAGGAGAGCGTTCTGTTGCTCTGGCATTAAAGGCTAAAGTAATAAAAGAAGACGGGATAAAAAACATACAAGGCGTACCTATAGCGCAGGTGTATTCAGTAGAATGAAAAACCCATTTCCAGAAGGATATTATGAGGCTAAAATCCAGTTAAGGCCTGCTACTGATGAGATTCTGAGATTCATAAGAAACCGCGTAGATGAAAAGGATAATGTCTTCATATCAAAAGTTGAAGAGCTTAAATCTGGCAATATTGATATTTTCCTCACTTCCCAGCGTTATGCGCAAAGCATAGGCAAGGGCCTCAAAAAGAGTTTCGGCGGTGAACTGAAGCTTTCAAGAACATTGCATACAAAAAACAAGATGAGTGGAAAAAGGGTCTATAGGGTTACAGTGCTCTTTAGGCCAGAGATGAAAGATGAATAATCAAGAACTTGAAAAGATTGTAGATGTTTGCAATAAGGCATACAAAAAACAGAGAAGGCGTTCTTATTTAGAGCAAGGAGCAGGCATCTTGCTGAACTTGGCTGCAGTGGCCACTTATGTGTTATTTAAAGAGCAATTATTATATTCTCAGGATGGTATCTTGCATCAATTAAACAATGGCCTCGTTGTTTTAGGCACTGGATTGTTAGTGAAAGGAGCAATGGGCATGAATAAGGTGAACAAGCTTTGTGAGTATGACAAGCAGAAGATTCAGGCCTTTGACTAACCAAAGCTTTATAAATCCCTTTCAAGGCATAAATATTATAGAATGGCTTTCAAGAAGAAAAAAGGCAAGGGCAAAGGAAAACAGAAAGGTCCGCAACAGCCTCCTGAGGTTATAAGAGTAAGAACCCCAAGAGATAACCAAGTTTTAGGAGTATTAGAATCCAGGCTGGGCGGCAGCAGAGTAAGAGTCAAATGTTATGACGGAAAGACAAGGATATGCAGGATTCCCGGAAGATTAAAGAGAAGACTTTGGGTCAGGGAAGGAGATACCTTGCTGATTGAGCCCTGGGAGCTAGGCGGCGACGAAAAAGGCGATGTAATCTACAAGTACAGGCCTAACCAAGTAGCATGGCTGAAGAAAAAAGGCTATATCAAGCAAATAGAAAACGAAGAAGAATTCTAAGCATAATTTTATAAGAACCATCTCTTTTAATCTTACAATGGCCAAACAGAAGGAACCCACACGGGCAGAAAGATTCAAGGCTTACCAGCATGTATTTGATCATGGTACCTTGCGCGCATTATTCAAGCTATCTTCACAAGGATATTTTGACGAACTTAAAAGCCCGATAAAGATGGGCAAGGAAGCAAGCGTATTCACAGCATCAAAGGATGATGGCTTGGTATGCATAAAGATCTACAGAATAGCTGCAAATTTCAAGAAGATGTTCGATTATATGGCTGCTGACCCTAGATATCTTGGTTTGAAGAAAAACAAGATGGCTGTGATTTATGCATGGGCACGAAAAGAGTATAGGAATCTTTTAAGGGCAAAAAGTGCAGGCATTAATGTGCCAAAGCCCATTGCAGTCTTCAAGAATGTTTTGGTTATGGGGATGGTAGGCAAGAATGAGCCTGCTCCGCAGATGAACAAGAAACATCCTAAAAACCCTAAAAACTTTTACGAAATGCTTATAAGTGATGTCAAGAAACTTTATCATGAAGCAAGGCTGATACATGGCGATCTTTCACCCTTTAATGTGCTAAATGATGAGGAAAAGCCGGTGATGATTGACATGTCACATGCCGTTGACATAAGATACCCTCAGGCACAACAGCTGCTTGAAAGGGATTTAAGGATAATCGATAATTATTTCAAGAAGTCAAAGAACGATATCGATTATCAGAAGGTTTTGAAAGAATGTTTGTCCAAGAAATAAAGATACCGAAAGACAGGATAGGCGTCCTTATAGGACAGGATGGCCAGGTAAAACAGCAGTTGGAAGAACGTGCTAATGTAACTATAGATGTCAATTCAGAACAGGGAGATGTTACAATAACTGGAGAAGACAGCCTAACACTTTATGAAGTCAAAATAATTGTACAAGCAATTGGAAGAGGATTCACTCCAGAAGAGGCTTTCAGGCTTTTCAACGAGGAGAATGTTTTTGAGCAGATAGACATAACAGAATATACTGGAAAGTCAAAGAAAAAGCTTGGAAGGCTAAAAGGAAGAGTTATAGGGGAAGGCGGAAAATCAAGGAAGCTTATAGAATCCTTGACAGAAACTGATATAGTGATATATGGCAAGACCATAGGAATTATAGGAGAAGCTGAAAGCGTATCGCTGGCAAGGCGCGCTGTCGAGATGCTTCTGGACGGAGCACCCCATGCGCCAGTCTACAAAATGCTTGAGACAAAACGTAAAGAGATTTATCGAAGGAGATTAGAGGGATGAACAGGCAAGAGCTCATTGCTTTGATAAAATCCAAAAAGGAATTCAAAAACTTAAGCTCTGAATTTGTTGAAAATATCTTAGAATTCTATACTGCGTCAAAAGTTATTGAAGAACTAAACAAAAAAGAGATATCTGAAATTGTCAAGAATGTCAGGGCAAAGCTTAGAGAGATATATGGTGCATTCATTACAAAGAAATTCCTGAAAAGATACAAGCTGATCAATGAGATAGAAAACCTGGAAGACATTGATACTCATGAAGAGATTCTAAAACTGCACTTGTCTTCAAGAGAGAGGCTGCCTTATTATAATGAAGTTTATGAAAAGATTTTTGAAATCACCGGAAAACCAAATTCCATCTTAGATTTGGGATGCGGCCTGAACCCGCTTTCAATACCTTTCATGGGACTGAAGAAAGTGAAATACTATGCGGTTGAACTTGTTGAGAAAGATACAGAATTCATCCAGGCATATTTTGACAGGCTTGGGATTGATGGGAAGGCATTTTCAGCAGACCTGATAAGCATTGATGAGAAATTGCCTAAGGCAGATGTCTGCTTAATGTTCAAGCTATTGGACACATTGGAGAGCCTTAAATGGGATGTTACAGAATCATTGCTTGAAAATCTCAAGGTTAAATGGATTGTTGCAAGCTTCGCTACCAAATCATTGGGCGGCAAGAAAAAAATTCATAAGAGGACATGGTTTGAGAAGATGATAAAGGACAGGCACTATGAAACTTTTACTGTTGCCAACGAGATGTTCTATGTGATAAAACAGAAACACTAAGTTTATAAACATTTAAATTTTTTTCAGCTTTACACAGCCCCGTAGTGTAGTGGCCAATCATTCAGGCCTTTGGAGCCTGGGACCGAGGTTCGAATCCTCGCGGGGCTATATCTCTACCACAATCTTTAAATATTAGTAGCCTTCTAAAAGTAGTAACAAAATGGCAAAAATAATCAATCTTCAAGAACTATTAAAAAAGCCTTCTGACAAAAAGGTTTACCAGTTGAAAAGTGAAGTAACTGAACTTGAAAAGCAGGTTCCAAAGATTCTTGAAAAAAGGCTGTTGAAATTATTGCAGAAGATGGAAACTTTCAGAGATGAAACTAATGAAGATCCTTATCATTTTTTCCAACAAGAGATGTATGAGTTAGTTGACATATATAATAGGTATGGACGGGAGAACATTGAAGCGGAATTCCCTACAATACTCAAACCTTACTTATGGGATTTTGAAAAATTTTTTGGCTTAAGGAGGAATAGATTTTAAAATGAAAGAGAAATTAGCTGATGTAGTTGGCTTTTCAGATTTTGCAAGGATAAGTTTCAAGAATCTGCTTGTCAATCATTCGATGGCAGCGCTCGGAAGGAATGTTGAAGGATTTATCTATGATAATGCTGAAAGGATAGAGAGTGTATATTCAATCATCAAGGAACATAAGGCTCAGTTGGATTGGCTATCACCAAAGATGGAAGACATAATGGAAAAGATGTACAGGCAATATGAATGTATTGTCAAAGGAGCAGGAAAAAAATGTCAAGAATGAAAGAATTGATAAGCAGGGCTTATAAAAAGCCACAAGTATTAGATGAGATATTCGGTTATGAGGTTCATCAGATAAGTTCAATGATTCCCGTATTCCAGAGGATAGAAGATTTTTATGTTTTTGATGAAGAAGGCAACATGCAAATCCCTGATAATCCGTTTTTGCATGATTTGGAATTAAGGGCATTGAATAAATATCTACAAGTCTATGGGGAAAGCAAGAAATATGGCATGAAAGAGATAGTTGATGAAGCCATAGATGATGTAGTACATGCACATACTTATACAGGTAAAAATGATGCAAGGGACATTTCAGAACTACAGCATGTTTTCAGCCAAAAATTTTCTACAGAACAGGATTTTGAGTCATTAAAACAAGGTTTGAAGGAACAGTATGAAAAGTTTTCTGAAGCTGTAGGTATTGAGAAAGCCGAAGGTTTGGTTTATTCGTTGGCTATGCCGGCTGCACAGTATACTTTCCTAAATAGGTTAAAAGACATGAAAATAAGCCAGCTGGCACTTCAAGATAAGGAAAATGGAGAAGAAAGGTTCAAGCTGCAGGTATTGAAGAAGCATGATGAATACAGGGTAAAGTTCCAGGAGATATTGCTCATAGAACTGTATAAGGATATAAATTCTGTTTTAGAGAGCCCGGCTTTGCACCATAATTAGATCTACACAGTAGGTTTTCCAGTGCTTGTCAATTCTGTGATTGACTTTCGGGCCACAGCCACTGCCCTGGCTAAAAAGTCCTGCCTTTTAGCCCTGTTTAATATGTTCGCTGCGCCGTTGAGGTCTGCATGATACTGCATTCCGCAACAGTTGCAGGAAAATGATGTCTTGTCTCGTTTCCCCAAAGCGCCGCACTTATGGTACAAAAGGCTGGTATAATGCTCTTTCATCTTAAAAACCTGGATTCCTTGCTGCCTTGCCTTGTAACGAATCATTGCTGTGAGTTTATAGAAAGGCATTGAACTTATGAACCTTCTCATCCTTTTTCCTTTCACATTTTTCATTATGCCTTTCAAGTCACCCAGCACAATGATTGACTTGGTGCGCTTCGCCCATTGTACAATGGCTTTGCTAATCAGATGCAACTTATTGGCAATCTTATTTTTCTCTTTTTGTGCCATTGCCTTAATCTTTTTCAGCAACTTCTTCTTGCCCAGCCTTCTCCTCAGCCAGTTGAAATGGCTTCTTAATCCGCGTATATCTCTTCCTAAAAAAGCCTCATTGCCTTTGCTGTCACAGACAGTTGCAATGTGCTTCTCGCCCAAATCTATGGCAAGGATATTGCGTGGAATAATCTTTCTTTGAGGAACATCAAAAATTAATCTTAACTCATAATTGCCTCTATGATTCTTTATAAGCAAGCTATCTTTAAGATACCTGATATCATGCAATGGCTTATGCGGCTTTATAGGAAGCCAGATACCAATGCCTTTCCTTTTCCTAACACTAATCTTGATCCAGAAAGGAGTCAATTGAGTTTTTCTGGTCCTGAAGCTTGCTTGGTTCTTAGGAATAACAAGAGGATAGTTCTTGTACTTGATTTTATCCTGCTTGTAATAATGCCCTTTTGCACGCTTGTGCTGGGAAAGGATTCCTTTGTCTATTCCAAACTGCATCCACCATTGGAATCCTTCGAATTCATAGTCCAAGTCAGCTCTTTTCTGAGAAGTAAGACCTATCACGCCGCATTTTATGCAATGCACAACCATGTTATTTCTTTGCTTTCATTGCTTAAAAAAATGAGCTGTGAAAAACCGGAAGATTTCTGTGAATTATGAAAATTTGTGCAAAGCCAGAGAGCCCGAAAGCTTTATAAATGTATGATTTTTCACAGATGAAGAAGATGGAAAAAGTGTAAAGCTTTTCCAAACTGAGGATAAAAATGGGACGAATGCACTCAAATACAAGCGGTAAGGCTGGAAGTACAAAGCCTGCAAACAAGAACAAAGCTTCTTGGATAACGCATACCCCAAAAGTTGTTGAACAGTTGATTCTTAAATTGTCTAAGTCTGAAAAGAATACCAGTGAAATTGGAATCATTTTAAGGGATACTTACGGGATTCCTAATGTAAAAAGCGTCACTGGCAAGAAAATCACTCAAATTCTTAAAGATAATAAAATGGCCCCTGAATTGCCAGAAAATCTTAGAGCATTGATATTAAGGCACATAAAGCTCATAAAACATATGGAAAGCAATAATCATGACATGACTGCAAAAAGGGGAGCTGAACTTACAGAATCAAAGATTCACAGGCTAGTTAAATATTATAGGAGGACAGGCAAGTTGCCGGCTGATTGGAAATATGACAAGTCCAAGGCTAAGCTGCTTGTAGCATAAAAATGGCTGTGCAAAGAAAGAAAGTCAAACTGAAGAAACAGAAAAAGAAATGGTTTAACTTATTGGCTTCTCCTGAATTCAAAGAACAGCCAATCGGCGAGACCATGGCTTTTGAAGCTGAGAACGCTATTGGAAGAACAGTTTGTGTTAACCTTTCAAACTTATCAAGAGAAGTTAGAAGACAAAATAAGTCAATAACGTTTAGAGTGACAGAAGTCAAAGAGAATAATGCTCATACAGAGATATTCAGATACGAGATCCCCCAGATGCATATTAAAAGATTGGTAAGAAAAGAAAGGGATAAAGTTGAAGATGCTTTTAGGATAAAAACTAAAGAAGGAATTGAGCTTATGATAAAGCCATTATTGCTTACAAGGAACCATACTCAAAATTCTGTGAAGACTGCGTTGAAAAAAGCTACTAGAGAGTTTTTAAAAAAAGAGGCAAAAGGAAAGTCTTACTCTGAACTAGTATTGTCCTTGCTTAACAATGGATTACAAAAATCATTGAAGAGTTCTCTTAAGACAATTTACCCCTTGTCTTTGGCAGAAATAAGGGTTATACAAAAAGTTTAAATAAATAATTAGTTATTTTTATTATACTTTTCAATTGAGAGTGATTATTAATGAATAAAAAAAAATTATCAATACTGCTTTCTAAATTAAGTAATTTTGAATTCCAAAACCTGAAACTTGAGCAGTACCCTACTGACTCCAATATTGCTGCAGAAGTCCTGTGGGATGCTTATCTGAAAGGCGATATCAAAGACAAAACGATTGCTGATTTAGGATGTGGCCATGGGATATTGGGTTTAGGCGCTTTAGTCTTAGGGGCGAAGCAAGTTATCTTTGTGGATGTTGATGAAAAAATATTGGACATTGCAAGAAAAAATAAAGAATATCTTGAAAAAGAACTGAATGAAAAGTTCAACAGTTCCTTTATGCATAAGAATGTAAGGCATTTCAAGAAGAAAGTTGATGTCATATTGCAGAATCCACCCTTTGGTGTAAAGCGAACCCATATGGATAAATTATTCTTACTAAAAGCCATGGAACTTGCGCCGATAATATATACCTTCCACAAACTTTCAACCGAGAACTTTGTAAAAAGCATTGTTGAAGATTATGGCTATAAGATTAAGCAACGATTCAGATTTAAATTTCCGCTGAGAAAAAGTTTTTGGTTCCATATGAAAAGTGTCAAACATATAGATGTCGGATGTTGGAAATTGGTTAAAGCTTAATGCCATCATTAATAATTTCAAACTTCTTGTCAAGAAATAGTTTTTCAGGATGCTTTTCCAAAATTATTTTTCTTTCTTGCTCTTTTTCAAGCTTTATTATGCAGGGACACCAGTTCTTAAGCATTCTTCCACCTACAGCTTCTATATTTTTGTCCATTGTGGAATAAATCTGGCTTGTGACGATGATAGGGATTTTTGCTTCTCTTGAAATCTCTGAAAGAATACTGAGCTGCCTTGACAATTTTGGATTGACATCTTTCTTTTCTTGCAGTTCTTTCCTATAATATCTTGTAAATGAATCTATGATGATGAGGCTTACCTTATCTTTAAGTTTTAATAGGTTCTCAACAAGATTGCATTGTTCATTGAAATCCTTTGCTTTTAGCAGAAATATGTTTTCAGGAACTTTTCCGCCCAATTGTCTTATCCTATCAGTTGAAAAGCCATTTTCTGTATCAATAAAAACTATCTTGCCTTTTTCATAGAGGGCAGCCAGAAAGCATAATGTAGTCTTTCCTGATGCCGGACTACCATAGATGCATGTCAATGATTCAGGATAATTGAAATAGCTATCCAGGGCTTTTGATCCAGTATTTACCATAGAATTAATATTTAGGCTTTGTGCTTAAAAAATTTTCTTAAAAAAAATAAAAAAATAGAGGAAATTACTCCTCTTTCTTTTCTTCTTGCTCGTCAGAATCTTCTGAACTTTCTTCTTCAGAACCTTCTTCTAAAGGCTCTTCTTCAGCTAAAGCTTGTTTTGTTTCTTCAGCCTCTTCAGAACCTTCATCAGCTGATTCTTCAGATTCGTCTTCCAAAGGCTCTTGAGCTTCTTCTTGACTCTCTTCAGCTTGATCTTCTTGGCCTTCGCCATCAACTTCCCCGATTATCTCGGCAAAGCCAACTTTTCTCAGAACCCTAGTAACCCTTACACGGACCGTGTCGCCTTCTTTTCCGCCTGGCACGAACAATACGAAACCATCGACTTTAGCAACACCGTCACCTTGGCCACCTACAGATTCTATCTTCACATCTAACTCGTCTCCTACCTTAACTGGGGCAAAACTCTTTCTGAATCCGCCGCCTCTATTATTCCCACCGAAATGGGACTCATTTCTTTCTTCATACATTTTTTATTTACTCCTATCTAATTTTTATCCCATATGACTTGTCATACAGAACATATGGTTGATTTTTATCTCCCTTTTAAGCTTTTCTCTTTTATGGAATATAGAATTCTTAGGCTATTTTTATTTCAGGCCTTATAATTATTTCAGACATAAGGTTTCCGTAGATGTCCTTGCAGCTCAAGTGGTATTTTTCCATTCCAGCACTCAAGACATGATGCTCTGTTTCTGTGCCTGAAACTGTGCCTGTGCCGTAGCTGAAACTTTCTTCAGCATATTCGCAAGTCGCTATCTCGTCAAGAATCACGTTCAGTCCGGATGAGCTCTTGTATACTGCGATAAGGTTCGGAGCATCAAGGTCTGCAGTCACACTGAAGTTTGTCTGCCCAATAGCTTCATTGCCCACAGAATCATAACAACTTATCTTAAATTCGTATTCTCCCTTAATGAGGTTGGTGAAATGCTGTTCATGATATGTTGAGTTTGTCAAGTAAAAGTAATCGCTGAATCCCTTATTAGGTTCAAAGAAACTGCAAGTTGCAACTCCGGATTTTGAACCGCCTTCAGTCTGAACTTGTAATGTTGCATTAACTGTGAAATATTCTGTGCCTGCTGGCGGGGATATTGAACTTATCTTCAATGGCTCGCTTTTTGTCAATGAGTAAATGTACGGCTCTTCATTATAGTTTCCTTTCTCATCCTTGCACCTCATATAGAGGCTGTTTGTCCCTTCATTGATGCTCATGTTTGCATAACATGTAGTGTACTGTTGGTGGATGCTGTTTTCCGGAGCTTTCCAGCAGCTCATGTTGTTTTCCATCAGCTCATAATCCATGTCCTGCGCAGAATGCTTGCACATCTGCGGCCATGCGTTTGGCTCGTCAACTATGAATTCAGGGTATGCTACTGTTGAAGTTGCTTTGACAAAGCCGCCGTTTTGCGGTTCTGCTCCAATTATGAAAGGCGGTGTCAGGTCAGGGCTGTTGTCAGTGCTGAACTCAATCTTGTAAGGAGACATTATCTGGTCCTGTTTTGGGTTATTGTTTGCGTCCCTGCAGAGGATATAATATTCAAATTTGGTTTTAGGAGTAAGGCCGTAGACTGTTATGTTGTGTTCTTTCTTGTAATAATTATCTCCAAAGAAATGCGGAAGCTTGCTGAATGTCATCTCCTTGTCAAATTCAGTAGTATATTTGCATTGTGCCAATTCGTTTGTTTTTATGCCTACGCTGATTGCAGTGAATGCTGGAATCTTGGTAGTAATCCTATAACCTCCTATGCTTTCTTGCTGCATGTTATTGACATTATACTCTTGGTTGTTGTTGACTCTTTGATTGTCAATCCTTTCCCATACTGCCAATGGGGAATTGTTGTCAAGCCATGCGCTTATTATAGGGGGTTCTACATCATTTGATTCTGCGGCATAACAGGTTTCCCTGTCAGTCCCTTGATTCTCTTCAATGAATTCACAGGCTGTGCCCAGGCTCTTGCACCTGTATTCTGAGCATGGATGCATCGGATCCTCATCGCAAACATGGCAGTTCTCTCCGCCGTCTGGCGGGCTCCAAGGTTCGCAGTCTATTGTTACAAGCCTTTTTTCTGATTTTGCAAAATGTTTAAGCAAGGTTGCAGTTGCAGCTACCAATAATGCGACTGCTGCAGCAATCCACCCAGCTATAGGTATTTCTGCAGTTCCTGCTGCGACTGTCAATGCAATAACTACAACGGCAGAAGCTCCGCCGATGTATCCTGCATATTCTGCTGCAGTTAGTAATTGCCTATCTCCAGTAGCTAAGCCTGCTACAAATAAGATTGCCGCAACAGCAGCAGCAACATAAGACATAGTGGCAGCGCTAGCAACTGTACTTGCTGAAGCCGCGCTTATTGTTCCTGCATCTACAGCAGCATACATAGCTGAGATTGCTAATCCTTCCGCAGCTGCATGGATTCCACCTATTCCAACGAGAGCTCCAGCACCTATTAATCCGCCGGTAGTGCCAGTGCTCCTTAATTCCCTATATATTTGCATCACCTGATCCCATTCCATTTCGGGCAGGTCCCTATATATTTGCATCACCTGATCCCATTCCATTTCGGGCATGTAATCTTCAGGCACAAATGAATATTCAGAAAAGCTTTTTTCAGCAACTTCTCTCAATGGAGTAGCTCCGTCTTGTTTTTCAGGATTGCCTTCCCAATCCCTATATAGTCCAAAATTCTCCCAATCACCAACATAATTGAAGAATGCGCCACAATCACCAACTGAATTGCAGTACCTGTTTTTCATGTTCAAGAAATCTTCAGTATAACAGTCGCATCTGCTTACGCATTGCATGTCTGCGCCATAGTAACTTTCTGCCCATTTGACATTGCATTCATCTTCTCCAACATCTGCCAAATTGCATTGTTCTTCAATCTTATCATCAACTTCTCCGTCATCTTCTGTCCAGAATTTTCCTCCAGGCGGATCCCTTGGCACACAAAGGCCGTCATCCCTATCTTCATCTCCTGGAATTGTCTGATCTAAAGGATACCAAACACAATTATTTTGAATGCAGCATTTCTTGTCAATCCGGTAAGCTCTTTGAAGCTCTGCATCAGATGCTCCTTCAAGTCCTTGTGCAGAATTGCATTCTTCCATACATACTTGCCAATTATTTTCCATACAGTTGCCTGACCTGAATTCTCCTAATTCTCCTACTTCCGGGCTCATCATCTGCAGGCAAGTCTCTTCACGGAAATCCTTGCACGGCTCTACAAGCTCTTCACCATTGATGCAGATGTGCCTGAAGTGCCTTGAACCAACAGTGTCTAAACCTGCACCAGGAATTGAATCATAATAGCACCACGATTCCCCGTTCCACCTGAATCCTCCGTCATACCCTATATGCTCGTAATCTTTAGTAGTTTCACAATTCACGCTCTTGCAGTAAGCAGTATCATGATCTTCATCCTTATTGCTGCACAATGTGCCGTAAGCGTAATCGCAGTCTTCTGCTATGCCTTCAGGATTGCCGCAACTGTCAAACCAGTAGACGTCTTCCTCGCCTTCAATGCAGCCCTTGTATGCCTTAGCCTTGCATTTCGGACTGCAGGATGACTGCAGGCTGTTATGGCTGCAATATACGTCCTTGTAAAAGCCAGTTGTTCCAGAACCGTCGTCAAGACCGCAAGCAGCCCTTGACTGCCATGTGCAAGTGCCGTCATTGGCAACGCAGCAGCCCTTGTCGCTCTGCTTGCAGATAGCAGTACAATCAGCTTCTGAATTGCTTTCCCTGAAGTCCAGTTCAAGTCCTTCAAACTGAGAGGTTATTGAAGCGCATCTTTTTTCAGTAGTATAAGTGCATTCGGATTCTGCCAATACACAGCATCCTTTCTGGCATTGCTGTATCTCGCAGTAAGGGCTGTTTGTCCAGCTCCATCCTTCGCCCATGCTTTCGCACTTGGCCTTGCTTACCTGCATGCTACAGCTGCCTTCAGGTGATATGCAGCAGCCAGGCTTGCAAAAACTAGTGTCTTCGCATTGCTGAAAATTTCCTGTCTTGTATCCTGTATCGCATTCGTCTGCAAAAGTGTAGCGGCAAGTCTCGCCAGAGAGTGTCTGTTCGCAGCAGGCCATGTTATCTTCTGCTGATGCCTGCGGCATAAGGCCCACTGTAAAGCTCATACAGATGATTAAGTAAACCATGAATGAGGCCTTGCTTTTTAAGAACTTATATCTCAATCTATCACTCTCTTTTATGCAGTTATAGTTAACTATACAGAATTTAAATAATTATCCCTTGAGAATGCCTTCTGCTGCCAAAACGCCGCAAGCAGCAGCCCCTACAATTCCGCTTGACAATCCTGCACCGTCACCGCCTACATAAATGTTCGGCACATTTGTCTGCAGGTACTGGTCGGTCTTGACTTTTATGGATTGGAATTTTGTTTCAGGAGCATACATCAAAGTTCCGTCACCAGCAAGCCCCGGAAGAATCTGGTCAAGCTTATCGATTGCATAAATCAAATCATTGGTAATCCTGCCCGGTAAAAAATTTATGTCGCCGAAGACAACATCTTCAAGAGAAGGCTTTATGTAATATTTTCCTTCATGCTTTTTTTTGCTTCTTCTGTTTTTCCTAAGATCGCCAAGCCTTGTCAAGATGGGCTTGTTCTCACCGCAGCCGTTTATTGTCCTTGCAACTCTTCTTGCTATAAGGTTCCCGTTTGCCTGAGGTTCTGTGAATGGTACGGAAACAAGCATTGCAAAGTTGGTGTTTTCATGCATGTCTCCTGATTTTGAGTGGCCATTAACAAGTACATAGCCTTTCTCGTGGTATTCTCTTGTGACTTCTCCACCAGGGCATGTGCAAAATGTCCTTACCATGTCTCCGTTAGGAGTCTCAATATAAAATTTCATGTCCCTCACAAGATCTGTCACTCTGGCGGTTATGCCTTTTTTTGTTTCTATCCTGACGCCAAGATCCATTGGAGCATAGTTGAAAGCTATTCCGTATTTTTCTATAACTGATTCAAGCCATTCTGCGCCGGTCCTTCCAGGAGCAATGAAAACCTTGTCAAAGTGCCTGGTATCTTTATTCTTGCCCTGCTTAGTGTGGATATCAAAGCCATCAGTTTTGACATCCAGGTCAAGCACGTCTGTCTTTGTGAGAAATTCTGCGCCTCTTGCCTTTATGTCGTCACGGATTGAAGCGATTAATGTTGGAAGGTAGTCAGTGCCCACGTGTGCAAGCTCTTTTGTCGGAACAAAGCGTATGCCCGCTACCGCAGCTTCTGTCTCTATCTTTTCAATCTCTTCCAACGCTTTCTGGTCCAGGCTTTTTGGTTTAACGCCGTAATTTCCGAAAATCTTTTTCACTTCTTCAACAAGCTGCTTGTTCTTTGAGTGTGGAATGAAATCGTATAGCCTGTTCCCAACAAACGTGTCAAAAATTATTTTTCCGTCAGCCTTAAGCCCTGCTCCGCCTTCACCATAGTTGATTACGCAAAGCTTGCATTGCTTGCAGTTGTCAGGAGAGGGGCAATTACGCTTCTCTACTGTCTTGCCCTTATCATATACTGTGACTTCTGCTTTTCCTGCTAACTGGTAAGCTGCGAAAAGTCCTGCAGGCCCTGCCCCGATGATTGCTACTTTGTCCATTCCGGGATTGAAATGAAGTGCCTATTTAAAAATATTTCCTTGCATATATGAAAAAATCCGCAAAACATATTTAAGTATCTAAAAAATTCAGGACCTTGGAAATTCAAACGGAGGTAAAAATTCATGCCATTAACAACAGTTGTAGGCTCCATCTGGGGCGATGAAGGTAAGGGAAAAGTTACAGACGCAATAAACGAGGAAGCAGATATGGTAGTTAAGTTCCAAGGTGGCTCTAACGCAGGAACAACTTATGTCATTGACGGAAAAGAACATGTTTTGCATCTCATACCCGGCGGAGCATTGAGGGGTAAAAGAAGCTTGGTGGGGCCGCACGTGGTAATGCGCGCAGACAACATGTGCAAGGAGATGGAAGAGTTCAATTGGGATGTCAATCTAGGCATTGATCCAAGGACACACATAACATTGCCTTACCATCTTGCGCTGGATTATGCAAGGGAAAAGGCCAAGGATCAGAATGCCAAGGGCAGCAATAAAAGGTCTTCAGGTTCCATAGGAACAACATTATCAGGAATAGGACCCAGCTATGAGCAGCAGAGGAGCAGGGACGGCATAAGGTTCCATGAGCTTTTCGGCAAGAAGACAAGGCTTGAGAAAAGGGTCAAAGACAATTATGATTACATAAAATCTATGATTGAGAATTTTTATGGCCAGAAGATGGTCATGCCTGACAGGAAAGTTATTGACGGGAAATATGTCATAGAAGACGTGAACCTTACATTGAAGCATTGCATTGATGTTGCGAGGCAAGCTGGAGAGAAGTTAAAGCCTTACCTTGCAGACGTTTCGCTTGAAGTCAATGAAGCTTTGGTTTCCGGCAAGAATGTTATGGCGCAAGGGGGGCAAGGCACTTTGCTTGACATCTGTTTTGGCAATTATCCCAAAGTAACAAGTTCTGAACCTAGGGCGCCTGCAGTATATTCTGCATTGGGCATCGGAGCCTGGCCGATGAAAGCTGTCGGAGTGTTGAAAGCTTATATCACTAAAGTCGGTTCTGGACCAGTAGTCACTTGCCTGGATGACCAGAGATGGCCAGTGGAAGAGATGCATTCCAATAAGGTAGCATTGAAGATAAGGAGCAACGGCAAGGAGTTTGGAGCTACGACCGGAAGGCCCAGAAGAGTGGGCTGGCCAGACATGGTAGTCCTGAAATATTCTAACAGGCTAAACGGCTTTGATGATATTGCCTTGACAAGGCTGGACCTCTTGGCTGATGTAGGCAGGATAAAAGTGGCCACTGCCTATGATATTGATGGCAAGATTGTTCAGGATTATCCTTCGTGGGACATGGAAGCGCTTTCTAAAGCAAAACCAGTTTATACTGAATTGAAACCTTTTGGCGATATCTCTAATATAAGGAAATTTGATGATTTGCCTGAAGGTGCAAAGCAGTATGTTGGGCTTATTGAGGATACAACTTCGGCAAAGGTATCAGTAATATCTGTCGGGCCTGCAAGGGATGAGACAATCTACAGGGATTTTGAAGCTTTTTAATAAATTTATTAAATCTCAGAAATCTTATAGATTACCAGTATGATTTATTCATTGAATAGTTTTGTCAAAAAGCAAGAGATCGGAAATAAGGCATTTATGCTAATGGACTTATTAAGATCAAATTATAATGTGCCTTTTGGTTTTGTCATCCAAAAGAATTTAATTAATTCTAAGAAAGATTTAAAAAAATATAAAAATAAAATTGCGTCCTATTTTGAAGAAGAAATCTCTTCATTTCCCGTAGTAGTTAGAAGTTCTAGCCCGCATGAAGATAATCAAAATTTATCTTATGCGGGACAATTTAAATCTATATTAAATGTCAATTCATTTGAAGAATTATATACTGCAATTATTGATGTAGCTAAATCTGGCTCACTTAATTTAAAACATTATAATAACAATCATAAAAAAGAAGGCCCAGCCATAATAATACAAAAACAAATTGAACCAAAATATTCTGGCGTTTTATTCACGCAAAACCCACTTTCTAAAGGTTTTTTAATTGAATATGTCTCTGGTCACTTATCTGATATGGTCTCAGGAAAAGAAAAAGGCCATAGGATTACAAGGGTAAAAGACCTTAAGGGAAATCTTTTAAAAATTTATAAGGTTGGCAAACAATTAGAAAATTATTATGGGCTAGCACAAGATATAGAGTTTATAATAGATAAAAAAAATAAACTTTGGATAGTTCAGTCAAGAGCCATAACTAAAATTTTTAAACAAAAGCAAAGCAAAAAAATAAAACGAGCCCCCCATTTGAAGAAGATAAAGGGAATTACTCTTTCCCCTGGTTTTTGTAAGGGAAAATTACAGTTTATATATGATAATCTTCGTCCTGAGGAAGCAAATAAAGTCTTTAAAAAAGGCAATATCTTAGCTACTTATGTTTTATTCCCCGAATTTAATAAAGTATATCATAAAGCAAGCGGAGTTATATGTATGGTAGATTCTATAACAAGCCACCCAGCTATTATAACAAGAGAATTGGGAATCCCTTGTATAGGTGATATAGATATTTCACAACTTTCAAAACAAAGTGAACTACTCATACCCTAACACCTCGTGTTGAGGATATGGCTTCCTGATTCA